>JAYFRX010000166.1:0-6039 GCA_040946945.1 Burkholderia sp.
CGACCTTGCCATTAATGAACGGTCCCGTTAAACCGAGGCCGATCAACACCAGCCCAATCTTGCGAAACTCTTCTTTCCAGATTTTTTTGCCATCGAGCCGGACCCGCAGCCGTTCATGGAACGATTTTAGGGCCATATACAACTTCTGCATCCTCATATGGGCGTACTCCAGTCTTGGGGATCGGGGAACGCCTGAGCCGGGGAAACCCCCGCAGCGCAGGGGTTCTCTCGGCATCAAAAGATGCGTTCTTATTCTAGCACCGGGCGGTCAGGGAATCGGCGTCTCGGAGTCGGCCGGGGCCGACTCGCCCGAGCCGGCTGGCTGAGCCGCCGGCGACGCGTCGGCCGGCTTGTCTTCCCACGACGCATAGCTGTTGTCGATCTTTGCCGGACTGGTGAACAGCTTCGTCGCCAGTCGTCCCGGCATGAATGCAATCGCGACGCGGCGAGGAAGATTCAGGGCCGTCGTGCTCGAGATAATCGGCGCTTCCTGATTACCGATCGTGCGCTGGCCGCCCCAATGTTCGCCGCCGTGCGTGTTCGTCTCCGTGCCTTCGCGCTGAACGACCGAAAGCTGTTGCTTGGCGGACATGTATTCGGTCCACTCTGCGGTGCGTTCATCGGCCGCGCGGTAGACAAATTTGATGGGTGTATTGACTTCCAGCTCGCGCGCGAGCGCCTTCCCATCGAGGCGCTTATCGTCCGGTGCTTCGACGTTTGCGATCGACTGGCCGAGCAAAAACATGTTGCAACGCGACTGTCGGATCGTGGCGAGCGCTTCATTGATTTCCGCGCTCGCCGTAAACTTCAGCTCATCAACACCGAACACGACGTGCGCCGGCCGGACCTTCGCGAGCCGGTTAATTTCGCCCGTCAGCTCGGCGATATAGGCTTTCGTCGCATCCTTCACAACAGGGTCGCGAAGGTCGCCACGCACGTACACGACGGCGTTATTCATCAAGCACTGTTCGATCGAATGCCCTTTGCGTTTGCCCGGTTGTGCAAACGTGCTGATGCGCGACCACTCGCGCAGCGAGTCGCGCAGCATCGACAGCTCGCTATCGTGTTGATCCTTCACGTAGGCGAGCATGGCCTTGATCGAACCGTCAGTGTGTTCGATCGCGTCATCGAGCAGCGCCCGCTCTTTCGCTTTGTATACGTCCGAGTCGGTGCCCGACTTGTCGAGGTTGAACGCGCGCGTGATACGCGTGCGTCGCTCGCGTTCGCTGCCACCGATGAACGGGTGCCAAACGCCCTTTCCTTCCGGGCGAAGATCGAGAAACACGAAGCGCCGGCCGGCCGCCTTCGCCTCGTTTTGCAGCAGATACGGCAACCAGTCATCGCCTTTCGGATCGACGTAGAACACGCCGAAGCCGAACCGGATGATTTGCTTGAACACCGATTGCAAGATGATGCCCTTACCGAAATCACTCGGGCCGAGCACCAGATGATGGGTCGTGCGGAACTCTTGCAGATCGTAATAGACGGGCTGTTCGTTACCGTCCATCCCGTAAAAAACCTTGCCTTCAACAAAGTATTTCTCTGGCTCGAAGCTCTTGGCTTTGAGGCTCAGGATTTCGTCACGCGCATCAACCAGCTTGTCGGTTTCTTGCGTGACGCGCACCGAACGCCAGAAGCGCGACAGCGCAGGGCCGGCGTAGCGATCCCATAGAAACCGAAGTAGCAGGCCGCTGACGAGCGCGGCGGCCAGCATCATCCAGTAGTGGCCGAGGCGTTCCATACCCCACTCGAGGAATTCAGCCGAAGCGCTCGGCCGTTCCCGTTTGTCGATGACATACGTTGCATATGTCGTGAATGGAACGATCAGTCCGAGGATGACTACTCCGTACACCCCCACTTTGCGACTCTGCAACAGCGCGTGGGTGACGATAGATTCTTCGCCGCGTGGAAGCTCCCACGGGACGGGATGCAGAATCCCAACGATAAGCAACGTAAGTGCGAGGCCGACCCAATACCACGGGCTCGACCATTCGAGCCATCGCATCAGCGCATCGGACACGAGCGCATGGAAATTCAGTCCGTGGAAAAGCATAGTGTCGTCCTCTCCGAATTGGTGGGGAACCCGAGAGACGAAAGTCTCTCGGGTTGTGGGCCGGCGTGTGCCAAAGCACGGACAGATTGCCTAAAAAGGCGCACCACCCTGCCGAGCAGATACGGTCTGCGGCCGTACAGCAATCGAAGGCTTCCCACACCTTCAATCTTGACGCCACTGACGCAGGCTTGTGGCCTGTTTGTCGGTTGACGTACCGGAGTAAAACCCCGGGTTGCCACAGCGATGACGACGCGGTAACGCCGTTTCCCTGTTTGCCGCCGGCCACAAAAGGGCCGTCTTGCCCGCCGGCCTGACTGCTGCCGGGTTGACTTGCACGCGCCGAAGCGCGCGACTTTTTGGTGCCACTGGCCCCGAGCTTCGGGCCATCCTGACCACCGGCCTGACCACTGCCGGGTTGACGTGCACGCGCCGAAGCGCGCGGCTTTTTGCTGCCATCGGCCCCAAACGGCGGGCCGCCTTGACTGCCGGCCTGACCGCTGCCGGGTTGACGTACACGCGCCGAAGCGCGCGATTTGTTGATGACACCGGCCCCGAGCTGCGGGCCGATTAGACCAACGGCCTGACTGCTGCCGAGGTGAATCCGGCCATGACGGCCGGCAACTGCATTGACTACTTTCATGTCACGCTCTCCTATTGAAAGGCTGATTGCACGTTGGACACCCCCGGATAACCAGTCCGAAGACGGGCGCGGTTACCAGCCGCGCCCGTTCCAACACTCCACTGCGGGAACCACCCCGCAAACACACCGTTTTGCAACCGCTTCGGACTTTCGGACAGGTTTGCACCTGCTGTTTGCGCTTCAGACGAATCGCGACAAACAGCTACACGGCTTGCGCTGTGCGGCCCTACTGATCCAATCTCCCTCCCATAGCCACCGGGTTACCAGCCCAGTATTGGCCTTAGGGATTCCCACGTTAGTGCAACGTTACTGACGCCAAACTGCGCGCCAGAGCATCACGCCTGCGCCTCAAGCAACAACATTGAGGTGTTCCCTCTTACCCATTAGGTTTTCAGCGGCCCGAGATTCCAAAGCGGCTCGCTTACCTGTTGTGCCGTCAACGGCTTCGTCTTCAGACAGGCTTGATGCCCCACCACATAGCGACCTCTACGGACGCATTTACACGCTTAAGCTATACAACGACCCCACCAGCTTGCGCCGGTAGGTGCCGCGTGCGCCAGGTTTCCCCTTGCACGCCTGCGCCCTTTCGGAACGCCTCAGCAGCCTACGTGTATGGCATAGGTTCTACGGTTTCCCGCAGCCCCTAGACGGTGCTAACGACGGCCGAAGCCATCTCCCGTTTTCACGTTACACAGGGCATTCGCGCATTTCCTCGCGATGCCCGTTTCCGTGTCGCCCAACCTCGCCCCATGCTTCGCGGGGATTGAGTCGAAGGACGGAGTTACACCGTCCAGCGCTCGTCGTAGTCGTACCAGCGCCATTACGCGCATACGACTTCAGCGGTCTAAGCGCGGTTGGTAGCCGCGCCTCGAGCCATACAGCTCAACGGTGGTGTGATGGAATCCAGGGGTGGTCAGCCCCCGGACGTACTGCTGTCAATGGGAGCTGCCCCTGTACCGTGCAATCGCAAACTGAGCGATTTCTCCACGGAGGGCAACCGGTTCGGTACTGCAAGGGTTGGTTGCCCTCTTGCTGCATCGCTGGTCGCTTGTGGCGACCCTAGCGACGCAGGTAATGCACGCGTCGCTAGGACCACTTTTGGCGGCCAGCGCGTGCATTGTAGCGCCGATTTTCATCGGCTCGCGTTTCGCGAGAGGAATCTCTTATAATTAGCCTGGAACGCAAGGCATTCCGGATAACTGGAATGCCTTGCGGCATAAGGCCACGCATTAGCACTGAATACTTTATTGACATGCCTTGTTGCGGCCCCAATTAATGAAAGCAACCGAACCAATCGTGATCCGGTATAAAACGCTGCTGATGCAGCGTCTTTTAGACCTTGTTCGGCATGGCTATCGCCATCACACGTCAGGCACGGTTAAGGCTGATCGAGTTGAGGCGTTGTGCGCGAAGTTCGGCGAGCGCTACGGCGTGTTTTTGAACGAGAACCAGCGCGCCTACCGAAAGACTCTTGGCAAGGCCAATGCTCGCTTGATCCTTGCGGACCTCGACCACGGCGGAGCGTTGCATTGGTTCTTGATGGTGACGGATGGCGAGAACGATGCGCACAAGCTCGAAAGGCTCGGCGACGCACTGTCACAGGGAGAGCGTGTACACGTCACCGGTTACGAGCTGTTGAAGTTGCCGCACGCGAAGGCCGCCGGCGGCGGCGTTCGCCTGACGTGGCGTATGACTGACGAAACAGAGCGCGCGTGGCGCTATCAGATCCGCTCGACCGTGCGAGCGAAGCGCGCGGACGAGCTGGTGCCGGTGCTGGTGCGGTCGCTGTACCAGACGCCGGGATTTCATACGACGCGCGTCCAGGTCGGGAGGCTTGTCGCGTTCCTAACTGGCGAGTGGGTGCGATCCGGCCGGAAGGTCGAAGCGTTGACGCTGCCCGGTGCCCTGCCCTACGTGCGCCGGATGGCCGATGAAAATTTCACGTTGTACGACTGGCTCGCCGCGCAGGCGTCGCGCCACAACCGAGGTGACAAATGAGCGATACGGAAGATCAACCGAATGTCGTGACGTTCACGGCTGACGAGTGGCGTGGAGAGGAATCGACGGAGGCGTTCGGCGTGCGTAAGGTCGTGCCGAAGAAGAAGGAGCCGACACCGGGAATGAAAGCTATTCTCGTGTTCGAGGATAGCTTTCGCGAGGCCAAGAAGCAGTTGAAGAAATATCCGGCGTTTCGGCCGCAGCTCGATTTGCCCGAGTTGCTGAGCGCCATGATCGACGTGTGCTGCGCCGATCCGGCCGTCATGGAGAAGGTGACGCGTCGAATCATCGACGTGCGCAAGCAGCAGCTTGCGGCGCTCGAGGCCGGCGCGACGCCTGCGCCATGAATCGCCAGCGTCAGCCGAGCGAGCCAGACGCGGGCTGGTTGTTGCGTGCGCGTTGAATCGACACACAAACCCGGCTATTGGTGGTAATGTTTCTGTTGCCACCAATAGCCGGGAATTTGCTCCAATGGGAACAACGCTGACTGCCAAACCCCACAGCCAGACGAGCCTTTCTGACCGTCAGGTGACGATGGCGAACGCCATGATGCGCTCGGCGCACGGCTTGTCGCTGGCCGAGAAGCGGTTTATCGCCGCTGCACTGGCGAAAACGGACAGCACAGATGCTCGCGGCCTGATGGATGAGCGCATGCAGACGGTGAAGCTGACGGCGATGGAGTACGCGGAGACGTTTGCGGTGACACTCGACACGGCCTACGAGCAGCTACAGGCCGGCGCAGAAGCCCTGCAACAGCCCAAGGTGATCGTGGAGCAGCGGACCCGACGCGGGGTCGTCCGTGAAGTGCGCAGTTGGATCATCACGGGCAAGTATGCGAAAGGCGAAGGCACGGTCGAGGTTCGTTGGCACCCTGACCTTGTGCCGTTCCTGTTCGGTTTGCGGAAGGAATTCACGACGTACAAGCTGAAGCATGCCGCAGCCTTCCGATCGGTCTACACGTGGCGTATTTTCGAATGTTTGAAGTCGTGGCAAGGGACCGGCCAGTGGGCCCCAACGATCGCTGAGTTTCACGATGCCACGGAGCCGTCGGCGACCGCCCGCGCCAATTTCAAGGAACTCCGCTTGCGCGTAATCGAGCCGGCCGTGAAGGAACTGCGCGAAAAGAACGGTTTGCTGCTCGAGTGGACGCCCGTAAAGGCTGGTCGTAAGGTGATCGGGCTCCGGTTTAAATTCGAGGCAAACCCACAGGGAAACCTGGCGTTTTCAAGGTAAGCCGCTGCGCGGCGACTAAAACCGTCGGTATGCAGAAGCGATCGCTCGCAGTGATGTAGGCGCGCAGAAAGCCGAAGATGCTAGAGTCGAATACATCGCGCGCATCGGGGAGGAC
>JAYFRX010000167.1:0-6004 GCA_040946945.1 Burkholderia sp.
GCAAGGAAGTGCCGATTCCCGCCTACACGCAGCTGCGCGACGACGAACGGCTCACGCAGCGCATGTACGACATCATGGTCAGCGGCGTGTTGACCCGAAAGTATGACGAGGCGTTGCCTGAAATGGCCCACACCGTGGGCATCTCGAAGAGAAGCGTCTCGCGCGAGTTCGTGAAGGCGAGCAAGAAGAAGCTTGACGGGCTGATGGAGCGTCGCTTCGAGGATCACGAGATCCTAGCCATCTACCTGGACGGTATCATCGTCGATGGGTGCCACATTCTCACCGCGATTGGTGTCGAGAGCGACGCCCAGAAGCATTTGATGGGGCTGGCGAGCGGTTCGAGCGAGAACGCCGAAGTCGTTAAGGATCTGCTGAATAGCCTGATCGAACGGGGGCTGGCGACCGACCGGGACTATCTGTTCGTGATTGATGGGTCCAAGGCGCTGCGCTCGGCGATCGAGGCAGTGTTCGGCGAAGGTGCCCACGTCCAGCGGTGCCGGACCCACAAGATTCGCAACGTGACCGAACGGCTGGCGAAGCAGACCCGACAGCAGGTTGCCTCGGTCATGCGTGCCGCGTACAAGCTGCCGGCCGACGACGGCCTCGCTCGGCTGCAGGCCCAAACGGCATGGTTGAAGACCGACCATCCGGACGCGACGGCCTCGCTGCTTGAGGGGGCTTGAGGAAACGTTCACGGTCAACCGCCTGGACCTGACGCCGCGGCTGATCCGCAGCCTGGCGACGATGAACCTGATCGAGAATCCGAACGGCGCGGTGCGCCGCGTCAGCGGCCGGGTCGACCGCTATCGCGATGTCGACATGGCGATGCGATGGGCGGCCACTGGCTTCCTGGAAACTGAGAAGCGATTCCGTAAGCTCGGCGGTGCCGACGCGACCTTTGGATGCTCGCCGTTGCCTTGCAACGTCCGACCGATAAACGCGTTGACCATGACTTGAAGTCCGCCTAACCTACGAAACCCTGCCGCCCCAACCTTCAACTACGAATGGGACACCGCCAAGATGTCCACGCTCGCGCGCGGTCTCGACTGTCTCGTTGAAGAGCAACAACACTACATCGTGTTCGTAGCAACCGGTCGCGGTTCTTGCTGAACGTCGAGTGGTCCAAAACGGTTCCGTCCATCGGCATGGACGACGAACCAGCGGAACAGCATGTTGTAGGGAATCTGTTCCACCAGCGTGCGCTCGCCCACGCATCCGTTGCATCTCGATCTCGTCGATGATATAAGTTCAACGTTTACGCCTTCGTTGCGGATGACCGCTACATGAGGTATTTCAACGGCCTGCTAGAGCGAGGTGCCGCCCGCTTCGGGATAGAGCTTGCGCGACTTGCGCAGCGGGTCGCCGCCGTTGGGATCCTCGACTTGATCACGTCGGTGCCGAATTCGACGAACAGGGCTGGTCGTGAACGGCCCCCGCGATCAGCGTGCCAAACTCGAGCACCTTGATGCCCGCGAGCGGGCCGGGGGTAGCGCGTATCTGTGGAATCTCCGGAGCGGTATGCGCCACGTTGGACTTACATCGACCGGCGGTCGAGCATCGCGCGGGCGATGGTACCCGCGTCGACGTATTCGAGTTCGCCACCGACCGGCACGCCACGCGCGAGCCGCGTGACGGACAGGCCGCGCGCCTTGAGGGTCTGCCCGAGGTAGTGGGCGGTCGCCTCGCCCTCGTTCGTGAAGTTGGTCGCGAGCACGACCTCCTTGACGATGCCGTCGGAGGCCCGGCGCACCAGTCGGTCAAAATGGATTTCCTTGGGACCGATGCCGTCGAGCGGGCTGAGCGGCCCCACCAGCACGAAATAGATGGCCGCGATAGGTGAGCGTCTGCTCGAGCATGATCTGGTCCGCTGGCGTCTCGACCACGCACAGCACGCTCGGTATCGCTGCAGACCTCGCAGATGCGCGATTCGGTTAAGGTATTGCACTTCTCGCAATGCTGCAGGTGCTCGGTCGCGAACAGCAGCGAGCGACCGAGCTTCTCGGCACCCTCCCGATCGTGCTGCATCAGGTGGTACGCCATCCGCTGCGCGGATTTAGATCCGACGCCGGGCAGCACGCGCAGCGCTTCGACAAGGGCGGACAGGGTGGACGGCTGTTTCATGCGGTACCGGTCGAAGTGTGACGCCGACTCAGAACGGCAGCTTGAAGCCCGGCGGCAGCGGCAGGCCGGAGGTCATGCCGCTCATCTTTTCCTGCGAAGTCGCCTCGGCCTTGCGAACCGCGTCGTTGAACGCCACCGCAACCAGGTCCTCGAGCATGTCCTTGTCGTCAGCGAGCAGGCTGGGGTCGATCGCCATGCGCCGCACCTCGTTCTTGCAAGTCATGGTGACCTTCACGAGCCCGGCGCCCGACTGGCCTTCGACTTCGACGAGGGCGAGCTGCTCCTGCATCTTCTTCATTTTTTCCTGCATCTGCTGGGCCTGCTTCATCAGCCCGACGAGTTGGTCTTTCATCATGGACGTGCTCCTTGCTGTTCGTGTGAGACCGGCCCGATCTTAACGCCGGTTCCGGGATTAGGGAATGGGCGGCGCGCGATTAGTGCAGCATAGACGCGCCGCCGGCGCCGACCGGCTTTACCGAGCCCTCGACGAGGCGAGCATCGAAATCGCGGATCAGTTGCTGGACGAAGGGATCGGCACCGATCTCCTGCTCGGCCTCGCGCTGGTGCCTGGCTCGCTCCACCGCGTCGAGCGCAGCCGCAGTGCGGCGCGCTGGGCCGACCTCGACGCTCAGCTCCACCGGCTTGCCGAGCGCCTTGGCGAGCGCCGCCTTCAGCTTGGCGACCTGCGCAGCATCGGCGTATTGCGGCACCGGCACCACCAGTTTCACCGAATCGCCCTCGAGCGAGGTCAGCTCGCTGTTGAAGGCGGTCTGGTAGGCCACGCCCTTGAGCGGCAGGCTTGCGGCCAGTTGCGGCCATTCGCCCTGGTAGCCGATCGCGTTGAGCGGCACGGCTGGCGGCAGCGGCCGCGTGTCGACCTGCGCGGGTGCCGGCTGCGGTGCCACACGCACGTCGTTGGGACCGTTGTCGAAGACGGGAATGTAGCCGTCGTCGGGCGGCGGACCGTAATTGTCGTCGACCGACATCGGCAGGTAATCGTCGAGCGGGATGTCGTCCCAGGACGGCGGTGCCGAGAGATCCGGCGACGACGAGCCGGCGGCCGGCGCGGGACGCGGACGCGGCGTCGGCACGTTCACCCGCGACGCGGATGCGGCGGCCTTGGGTGCCGGCGCGGCGGCAGCGCGCTCACAATCGGGGGCGGAGGACACGCGCATGCCGCGGCTGCGCAGCACGTCGAGCGCGGCGGCGGTCGCATCGCCGGCATGTGCCGGCGCAGGGCACTCGGCCTCGGCTGGTGCAGCCGGCTGGCTTGCGGCAACGGAGGCGGCGGGTTTGATCGATTCGGATTGCGCCTTGGGCTCGGGTTTCGGCTCGACAGGCTCGATCGCTGTCGGCTCGGATGCCACCGGAACCTCGGCCACGGCCACAACCGCGTCTACCTGATTCGATACGGCGGGGGCCGAGATATTGGCCGATTCTGGCCCGGATTCGTCAGCCGGCTCGGCTGCCGGCGCGACGCCCGACACACGCCCGCTCGTCGCGGCGGCTTCGACGGGCACGGCAGGCTCGTCGGGTACCGGCGACTTCGGC
Source organism: Burkholderia sp. (assembly GCA_040946945.1). Taxonomy (GTDB): domain Bacteria; phylum Pseudomonadota; class Gammaproteobacteria; order Burkholderiales; family Burkholderiaceae; genus Burkholderia. The sequence goes on from JAYFRX010000167.1 coordinate 3,673, forward strand.
TGCGCCGGGGCAGTTGGTGAAATCGAAGAAGCCGTTGGCTCGGCCAGCGGTCTTGTCTCTGGCACGGGTGCCACGCGCGCGGTACTCGCTGCCGGTACTGCTGCGCGCGGCGCCGCTACGGCACCGGCCGGCACCGCAGCGCGCCGGCTGCCCGCCCCGGCTGGCGACACGCCCGGCATTCCCTCGCCACCGCCCGGTGCGGCCGGTTCGAAGGCGAGCATGCGCAGCAGGGTCATGGTGAAACCGGCGTATTCGTCGGGGGCGAACCCCATCTCGCCGCGTCCGACCGTCGCGATCTGATAATAGAGCTGCACTTGCTCGGGGCTCAGCAAATCCGCGAAGCGGCGCAGGTCGGCGGCCTCGAGCCACTCGTCGAGCACCGAGGCCGGCGCGAACTGCGCCCAGGCAATCCGGTGCAACAGGCTAGCCAGATCCTGCAGGGCCGTCGAGAACGACAGACTGCGCAGCGCCATCTCGTCGGCGATCGCCAGGATTTCAGGACCGTTGGCCGCCGCGATCGCATCGAGCAGACGCACCATGTAGATCTGGTCGAGCGCGCCGAGCATGCCCGACACGGCCGCCTCGGTCACCTCGTTGGCCGAATAGGCGATCGCCTGGTCGGTCAGCGACAGCGCATCGCGCATGCTGCCCTGCGCGGCGCGCGCGAGCAGCCGCAGCGCCTGCGGTTCAAATGGGACCTGCTCCTCGCCGAGAATCCGCTCGAGATGCACGACGATATGCCCGGTCGGCATCTGCTTCAGGTTGAACTGAAGACAGCGCGACAGCACGGTGACGGGAATCTTCTGCGGATCAGTGGTGGCGAGGATGAACTTGACGTGCGGCGGCGGCTCTTCCAGCGTCTTGAGCATTGCGTTGAACGCGTGGTTCGTCAGCATGTGCACTTCGTCGATCATGTAGACCTTGAAACGCGCATCGACAGGCGCGTACACAGCGCGTTCGAGCAGCGCGGCCATTTCGTCGACGCCGCGATTGCTCGCCGCATCCATCTCGACGTAGTCGACGAAACGTCCCTCGTCGATTTCACGGCAGGCACGGCAGACGCCGCAGGGTTGCGAGGTGACGCCCGTCTCGCAATTGAGCGCCTTGGCGAAGATCCGGGACAGCGTGGTCTTGCCGACGCCGCGCGTACCGGCAAACAGATAGGCGTGATGCAAACGCCCGCCGTCGAGCGCGTGCGTGAGCGCCCTGACGACGTGCTCCTGGCCGACGAGCGAAGCGAAATCCTTCGGACGCCACTTGCGTGCGAGAACTTGATAGGTCATCTAGAAATTGTATCAGCAACGTATGGCGTGGCGTGTATGGCGTCGCCGACAGGCAGTCGGCCATCGAAATCTTGCCGTGCGAATTCGCGCCGAGGTAAACGGCATGCGCGATACGGCCATGCGAAACGTAGCGGACAGGCACGACAATCGGGATCTGGAGTAGGGGAGTAGGCGAAAACGCCGGGCCGGCAGCCGATCTGATCGAACAGGAAGAAAGGGAAAGGTGACGAGCCCGACCCTCGGCACTAGCGGAAAACGGCTGTGGCTGCTTCGTTCCCGACCTGACCAAGTTCACCGGCCCACCATGCGAGGAGGCCCGTCACACCTCATTATATCACCACTTCACGCTGCACGAGACTGATTTATCGTACGTATCGCGACCTGATTAGTTACTTTACTCCGAGACGATCAACACACGGCGCGGATGAGGTTTTGTCGTAACGGCGGCCCGAAGCAGGCGTGGCACCATCGCGGGCAAATCGAAACGGCGGTTGAAACGGTAGGCGAATTCAGCGAGATAGCGATGGGCATATTGGGCGTGATCAATAGCGTGGTACGTGCCCTTGAGGGCCGTTTTCAGGTTGCCGAGCATCGTGTTGACCCAGCGGAACTCGGGGGGCGCTGCGCGGCCTGACGGCCACCGCTCGTGACATGCCGCTCATGACTCTGGCAGCCTTTTGCGTCACGCCGTCGAAACACCACAGGCCATTGTAAACGACGCACGCGGTGGGCATCAGGCTGCTGGCCGCCCAGACCTCAAGGGCCGCTTTGGTAAAGCCCGGCACGGGCGAGAGCCGCATGAACAGAGGACGGCCATCGTCAGAGGTCTGCGCGGCCGGCCGCTACAAACGGCGTCTTGCCGCGGGCGCGCCACGTCCAGCCTTACCGCCAGAGCGTTCCCCGCCCAGATACGCGTCGTCGACCTCGACGCATAGGAATTTCAAAACGCCAGAGGAGGCGGGCGATCTGCGCAGAAGTTCGCTGGACGGGTAGTGGTGCCGTCGGTGGGCAAGGTTTCCGGCAACGTCACGCGATTTTCGCTGCGAACC
>JAYFRX010000168.1:0-5993 GCA_040946945.1 Burkholderia sp.
AAAACTCGACCAGTTGCTTGCGGTTCATCTTCTTGCGGAACACTGCTTTGCCCTGACGGTCTTGCCCGTGCAGGTGAAACGAGTGCTTGCCCAGATCAATGCCAACCAGCGTTACGTTCTGCATGATAGTCCTCCAAAAAGAAAACACCCTACCGCGTTACCCGCATGTAGGGTGGAGGTGACCATCTCATTAAGCCCGCGCGCGGCGGGCTTCATCGGACCGAAAGCGCGGTGGTTGATCAGCAGCGTTTCAGTTCGTCGCGAACCTCGCGCAGCAGCATCACGTCCTCGGGCGTCGGTGCCGGCTCGGCCGGCGCGGCCACTTCCGGGCGGCGCAGCTTGTTGATGAAACGCACCATCAAGAAGATGATGAAGGCCAGGATGATGAAGCTGATCAGCACGGTGATGAACGACCCGTAGCCAAACAGGGCGACGCCCGCCGCCTGTAGATCCTTGTAGGAATCGGGACTGCCCTTGAAGGTGGCGGGGATGGGACCGAGCTGAATGAACTTGTTCGAGAAGTCGAGGCCGCCCGTGACCAGGCCGATCACCGGCATGATCAGGTCCTTGACGATCGAATCGACGATCTTCGAAGACGCGGCACCGATGATCACACCGACGGCCAGATCGATCACGTTGCCCTTGACGGCGAACTCCTTGAATTCCTTGATCATGCTCATAAGCGGGTTGCTCCTGGGAAGGGGATAGAAGCGGGAATGTGCGGCGGCAAAGCCCGCACGGCGATGGCGCACATGATAACGAACCCGATCGGACACCGATAGTTCGTCTGAAAAATGTCAACAAAGTCCCGGCTTGCCGGCAGCACATGAAAAACGGACCGTTGCTGTCCCGCGTTCGGCTCCCGCCTTGCCCGGAAAGATCCCGTCAGGCGCGGCCCGCGCCCTCATATGTTGCTCCAGTCGTCGTTGCTGCCCAGGTCGATGTTGCCGCTGTCGCCGCTGTCAGTGCTCCAGTTATCGTCCTGGCCAATATCGAAGCCAGCGTCGCTCCTACCACCGCCGTTGCCGAGATCGAAACGGCGGCCCCCCGAGAGCGCCTCGCCAAGCAGCACGCCGGTGAGCAGGCCGCCGATGCCGCCGCCCTGCTGCACGATCACGGACGGCTGCTGCGGTTGCGGCGATTGCGGCGGATAGGGGTGGTAGGACGGCGGATACGGCTGCTTCGACTGACTCAATCGACCGGCCTCCTGAGCAAAAACCGAACCCGAGGCGGCTGCCGGCGCGGCCGGTGCTGCGTTCGGATCGGGGCGGCCCTCAACGCGCGCCTTCAGGCTCGCGAAACAGCGCTCCAGCTCCTCGACCTGGTAGGGCACCACCGGGTTCTTACCGCTCGAGAGCGTCTCGACCAGCGTGCGCGCGTCGTTGTCGACCGCCTCGATCTCGCCGGCCAGCGCGGACGCCCCGGGGGCCGTCGAGATGCGTGCGTCGAGCCTGAGCGGGCGCACCTCGTTGAGCAGGTCGGTGGCGCGCTTCAGATGCGCGCGCCGTTCGTTATAGGCTTCCTGGTTGCCGGCCACGCGCCAACGGTTCAGCGTGCTGCGCAGCACCAGCACGACCACCACGATCACGGCGATCAGGCCGAGCCAGGTAATCATGCCGGGGCCGTGATGCGCGGGCTTGGCGGCCGGCGCGATCGAGCTGGTCTGCACCGTGCTCGGCGGCGTGGGGCTCGGCATTAGCGCGTCGCCCGCTGTAGCCGAGCGGCGCTCGCCCGAGGCGTGGTTCGCGTCGGCGCGCAGCTTGGCCTCGGTCTGCGCGAAGACGCTCGGGTTAGTGAAATGCAGCGTCGGATCGAGCGATCGGGCGCGCCCGATCTCGGCCAGCCCGTCGACCGGGCGGCCTTCGCGGTCGAGCACCTGGCCATGCAGGTAGTGCGCGCGCGCATTGTCGGGATGGGCGGCGATAACCTGGGTGAGCTGGCTGTCGGCGCGTTGCCAGTCGTGCTGGTTGATCGACTGGATGACTTGCGAGAACGAGGGCACAGCCGCGCACACGCTCGCCGAGGCGACGAGCAGCGCGATGCCGGCGGCAGCGACGAATTTCTTCATGATGAACCAGACGGCGAGCCTGCCTCCTTGGGCGGGAGAGGCCGCGCGGGCAGAATGGTCGCGGTGCCGCGCGGCAGCCGGTGCGCGTGTTACTGCGCCGGCGTGTTCAGTTTCTTCTTCAGCGCTTCGAGACGATCGTCGACCGAAGGGCCGCGGTTCAGCGCGGCGAGCTTGTCGTCGAGCGCCTTGCCGCTGTTGTTGTCGGCCGAGTTCAGGCGAGCGGCCGAGCGTGCGTTCGACAGCGCGACCTTGTCCTCCAGCTTCTGGAAGTCGGCCGACAGGTCCTTGCCGCCGATCCCGCCCAGCGCTGTGGCCGCGACGTCCTTGGCCTGCGCGATTTCCTGCTTGGCCTGCAGGATGTTCGAGCGCGTGTTGAGGTCGTTGCGGCGCTGGCGCATGTCGGCGATCTGCGCCTTGAGCTTGTCGACCGAAGGCTCGAGCGCCTCGAGTTCGTGCGCGAGCGCATCGCGCTCGACCTCGACATTGGTCTGCGCGGTCAACGCCTCGCGAGCCAGCGACTCGTCGCCCGATTGCAGCGCGCGCTTGGCACCGTCCTCGTACTTCCTGATCTTGTCGGCGGCCGCGTAGCGCTTGCTGCGCTGGGTGGCCACCTGAGCCTCGATCTCAATCAACGAGTTCTCGGCTTTGGCGATGCTGTCGTCGAGCTCCCGCACGATCTGGCGTGAGTCGCGCGACGGATTCTGCACCGAGTTGGCCGCGTCATTCAGCAGGCCTTTGAGCGTGCGCGAAACAGAGTCGAAAAGCGACATGAAACCCTCCATGGATGAAAAACGAAGTGGTCGGCTACTACCTCAGCCGCGCGGCGCGATGCGCCCAACATGCCGGCGCATACTACAACACCACCACCGGATCGCTCAGCTTTTGATTGTAACATAACGTGGCGTTTTGCGGAGGGGCCGCAGCTCGCCTCGCATGCAAGCGCGCCCGACGCCGCCGAAGCGGGCTGTCCATACGCCCCAGGACGGAGCAAATAGAGGAAGTTTTTATAAAAAAATGCCGCGGGCGCCGGGGCGATTTCATTAAAATGGGCTGTCACGTCGCGAGAACGGATCCCTGCGTGCCGGGGTCTGTCGACGTGCTACGCTCCATCCTCATCGCGTAAAGCCTGACGTATCGATCCACACGCGCGCCACCGCAGTCCAACCGCGTACGCCCACGGTGCCGCAGCCGCGCCCGCCATTCCGACATGCCGATCATCAAACGCCCGTCCGACTCCGAACCCAATTACAAGTTACGCCGCTCGCCTTCCGGTGCGTTTTATGCGGATGAGTCCGATCGCCATGGCGGCGACCATCGGCGCGATCGCGATAACCGGGAGCCGCGCCGTCGCTCGATCGGCACACGCATCGCGCTGTGGTTCGCCGGGCTGTTCGCGGTGGCCGGCGTGATCGGCACGCTGATCGTCGGTTATGCGCTGGTGGTAATGGTGCCGCAGCTGCCCTCGCTCGACGCGCTGACCAACTACCAGCCGAAGATGCCGCTGCGCGTCTACACGGCCGACCACGTACTGATCGGCGAGTTCGGCGAGGAGCGCCGCAGCCTGGTGCGCTTCCAGGACATCCCCGACGTGATGAAGAAGGCGGTGCTCGCGATCGAGGACTACCGCTTCTACGAGCACGGCGGCGTCGACTTCGTCGGCATCCTGCGCGCCGGCGTGACCGATCTGATGCACGGCGGCGCGCGCCAGGGTGCCAGCACCATCACTATGCAGGTAGCACGCAACTTCTTCCTGTCGAGCGAGAAGACCTACACGCGCAAGATCTACGAGATGCTGCTCGCGTACAAGATCGAGAAGACCCTCAGCAAGGATCAGATCCTCGAGCTGTACATGAACCAGATCTACCTCGGCCAGCGCGCCTATGGTTTCGCCGCGGCCGCGCGCGTCTATTTCGGCAAAGACCTGAAGGACATCACGCTGGCCGAGGCGGCGATGCTGGCCGGGCTGCCCAAGGCACCCTCGGCCTACAACCCAGTGGTCAACCCCAAGCGCGCCAAGGTGCGCCAGGAGTACATCCTGCAGCGCATGCGCGATCTCGGCTACATCACGGCGCAGCAGTATAACCAGGCCGTGAAGGAGGAGATCCACACGCGCACATCGGGCAACCAGTACGCGGTGCATGCCGAGTTCATCTCGGAGATGGTGCGCCAGATGATGTACGTGCAGTACAAGGACGAAACCTATACGCGCGGGCTGACGGTCACCACCACCATCAATTCGGCCAACCAGGAAGCGGCCTACCAGGCGGTGCGCCGCGGCATCCTCGACTACGAGCTCCGTCACGGCTATCGCGGCCCCGAGGGCTTCATCGCGCTGCCGGTGCCAGGCGATTCGCGCGACGAGGCGATCGACGACGCGCTAGCCGACCATCCCGACAACGGCGACCTGCAATCGGCGGTGGTCACGGCGGCTTCGCCCTCGGCGGTGCAGGTGCAGTTCGTCGGCGGCGAGACTGCCACCGTGAACGGCGCGAACCTACGCTTCGTGGCGGCCTCGCTGAGCCCGCCGGGCGACGCGCTGCGCATCAAGCCGGGCTCAATCGTGCGCGTCACCAAGGACAGCAAGGACGCCTGGCAGGTCTCGCAACTGCCGCAGGTGGAAGGCGCGCTGATCGCGCTGACGCCGCAGGACGGCGCGATCCGTTCGCTGGTGGGCGGCTTCGACTTCAACAAGAGCAAGTTCAACCACGTCACGCAGGCCTGGCGCCAGCCCGGTTCGAGCTTCAAGCCCTTCATCTATTCGGCCTCTCTCGAGAAGGGCATGGGGCCGGCAACCATTATCAACGACGCGCCGCTGTATTTCCCGCCGAGCACGTCGGGCGGCAACGCCTGGGAGCCGAAGGACGACGACCAACCCGACGGCCCGATGACGATGCGCGATGCGCTGCGCCGCTCGAAGAACCTGGTCTCGATCCGGATCCTAGCCTCGATCGGCACCAAGTACGCGCAGGATTACGTGACGCAGCGCTTCGGCTTCGATCCGGCCAAGACGCCGCCCTACCTGCCGATTGCGCTCGGTGCCGGGCTCGTCACGCCGCTGCAGCTGGCGGCTGCCTACTCGGTGTTCGCCAACGGGGGCTTTCGCATCGATCCCTACCTGATCGCGGAAGTGGACGATGCGCATGGCCAGCCGCTGCAGAAGGCGCAGCCCGCGATCGCCGGCAGCAACGCGCAGCGCACCGTCGACGCCCGAAATGCCTACGTGATGAACAGCCTGCTGCACACGGTGGCCACCGCCGGTACTGGTGCCGGCTCGAACGTGCTGGGCCGCGGCGACCTGCAGGGCAAGACGGGCACCACCAACGACGCCAAGGACGGCTGGTTCGCCGGTTACCAGCAGTCGCTGGTGGCGGTCGCGTGGATGGGCTACGACCAGCCCAAGAGCCTGGGCAGCCGTGAATTCGGCACCCAGCTGGCCCTGCCGATCTGGATCAACTACCTGCGCACCGCCTTGCGCGGCGTGCCCGAGCAGCAGATGGCGATGCCCGACGGCCTGACCACCATCGACGGCGAGCTGTACTTCGCCGACCACACGCCAGGCAACGGCTTCGGCACGAACGTCGACATCAACGAGGCCGGCAACCCGATCAATGCCAACGACGCGCTCGGCGCGGCGGGTGCGGCCGGCCTCACGCCGCCGCCGGTCACGCAACAGGAAAGGCAGAAAATCATGGACATGTTCGAGGGCAACAAGCCCTGACGAACCGGGTGCCCGCCTCGGCAGGCGGGTACCGCGCGAAACGGCGAAAGCCCGGCAGATCCTGCCGGGTATTTTGTGTCCGTGCGCCCGGCAGGGCGCACTCACTTGGAGGTGAAAGTCCTCTACACGCCCAGCAAGGGGAAGTGTTAGCCAGAGGCAAGGGTGTCGCGGGCGACTGCGAATCCGAAGGAAGCCCGAGGCAAAGCG
>JAYFRX010000169.1:0-5988 GCA_040946945.1 Burkholderia sp.
ACTCGTGGCTCCACAACTTCCGTCGTCTTCGCATACGCTTCGATCGTCGAGCTGACATTCACGAAGCATTCTTGAAATTCGGCTGCGCCCTCGTCTGCTGGAACATCTTCAGGCGTACCGAGCAGTCGTTTTGAACTGGCCTCTTAGGGTCTCGGATTCAAGTAACTAATCAGGTAAGTTCAACGTTTACGCTTTCGTTGCGAATGACCGCTACATGAGGTATTTCAACGGCCTGCTAGACAACCGGATCCGTACACCTAGGTAGAATACGTTTTTGACCAGCTAACGAATCAACATGTCTGCTAGCGCAGTGAATGTGACTCCCGGGCGCAATGTCGTCGTCGTGGGAACCCAGTGGGGAGATGAAGGCAAGGGCAAAATCGTCGACTGGCTGACGGACCATGCTCACGGCGTCGTGCGTTTCCAGGGCGGTCACAACGCCGGCCACACCCTCATAATCGGCGGCAAGAAAACCATCTTGCGCCTCATTCCTTCCGGCATTATGCGCGCGGGCACGGCCTGCTACATCGGCAACGGCGTGGTGCTGTCGCCGGAGGCGCTGTTCAAGGAAATCGGCGAGCTGGAAGAGGCGGGCCTCGACGTGCAGTCGCGCCTGTCTATCTCCGAAGCCGCCACGCTGATCCTCCCTTACCACGTCGCGATCGACCAGGCGCGCGAAGCGCGCCGCGGCACCGGCAAGATCGGCACCACCGGTCGCGGCATCGGCCCCGCGTACGAAGACAAGGTCGGCCGCCGCGCGCTGCGCGTGCAGGACTTGTTCGACGCGAAGACCTTCGCCGATCGCCTGCGCGAGAACCTCGACTTCCACAACTTCGTGCTGACCCAGTATCTCGGCGGCGCGGCCGTCGATTTCCAGGCCACGCTCGACACGATGCTCGGTTATGCCGATCGTCTCAAGCCGATGGTCACCGACGTCTCGCGCCGCCTCTACGACGCGAACCATCAAGGCCAGAACCTGCTGTTCGAAGGCGCGCAAGGCACGCTGCTTGACATCGACCACGGGACCTATCCGTTCGTCACCTCGAGCAACTGCGTGGCCGGTGCGGCTGCGGCAGGCGCCGGCGTCGGCCCACAGAAGCTCAACTACATCCTCGGCATCACCAAGGCCTATTGCACGCGCGTCGGCTCGGGCCCGTTCCCGAGCGAGCTCTACGACGCGGACAATCCCGCGCGCCAGAACCAGGTCGGCCTGACGCTGGCCAATGTCGGCAAGGAATTCGGTTCGGTCACGGGCCGTCCGCGCCGCACCGGCTGGCTCGACGCGGCCGCGCTGCGCCGCTCGATCCAGATCAACGGCGTGTCGGGCCTCTGCATGACCAAGCTTGACGTGCTCGACGGTCTCGAGGAAGTGCAGCTCTGTGTCGGCTACAAGATCGACGGCAAGAACGTCGACCTGCTGCCGCGCGGCACCACCGACGTGGCGCGCTGCGAGCCGGTCTATGAAATCTTCGCGGGCTGGAAGGAAAGCACGGTCGGCATCGATCGCTGGGATGCGCTGCCGGCGACGGCCCGCGCCTACCTGACACGCGTCCAGGAAGTGGCCGGCGTGCCGATCGACATGGTGTCGACGGGCCCCGACCGCGACGAGACGATCTTGCTGCGTCATCCGTTCAAGGTCTGAGGTCCGCTCGCACGATGACGCAAACCACGAATCATCACGGCGCTCCGATCGCCATGTCTGATCCTCGCAACGACGACAAGAACCTCTGGGTGGGCTGGGACGAGTATCACCGTCTCGTCGAGCTGCTCGCGCTCGCGGTGCACGAATCGGGCTGGAAGTTCGACCAGATCCTGTGCCTCGCGCGCGGCGGCTTGCGCGTGGGTGACCAGATCTCGCGCATCTACGATCTGCCGCTCGCGATCCTCGCGACTAGTTTGTATCGCGAGGCGGCCGGCACCCAGCAGGGCGATCTCGATCTCGCGCATTACATCACGATGACGCGCGGCAACCTATCGGGCAACGTGCTGCTGGTCGACGACCTGGTCGATTCGGGTGTCACGCTCGCGCGTGTCCAGCAGCACCTGAAGGAACGCTATCCGTCGGTCATGGCGGTGCGCTCGGCGGTGCTCTGGTACAAGGCCTGCTCGAAGGTCAAGCCCGACTACTTCGTCCAGCACCTGGTGGCGAATCCCTGGATCCACCAGCCCTTCGAGGAGTGGGATACGCTGCGTCCGCACAACCTGGTGGCCTGGACCAAACGCGGGCAATACGCAGCGCAACGACGAAGCGGCGCAGTAATCGACTCGCTCGACGAGCCGCGCGAGTCGATCGCGGGTTGATTCCATCGGCACCCACGGGTACCGATTGCATTTTGCGCGCCGGCACCCAGTCTGCCGGCGTGCTTTCCGTCTAAACGGGGACGCATGCTACACTGGCAACGCCGCGTCGAATCGCGGCGACACCGCGAGGTGGCATTGCGACCTGGTCAGTCTAGAATAGCGCTCGTTTTTCCGACCCCAGAACGGAACGTTACGCTTCCATGACCGACACGAACCATTCGAACACGCGCTCTTCCTCTTTGCAGGCTCTCGCCGTTGCGGCGATCGGCGTGGTGTTCGGCGATATCGGCACCAGTCCGCTCTATTCGCTGAAGGAGGCGTTCAACCCGGCCCACGGCATCCCGCTGACGCAGGCCTCGATCCTCGGGGTGATCTCGCTGCTGTTCTGGGCCATCATGCTGGTGGTTGGCGTCAAGTACGTGTTGTTCGTGATGCGCGCCGACAACAACGGGGAGGGCGGCGTGCTGGCGCTGGTGGCGCTGGCGCTACGCTCCATCGAGCCGCGCCGGCATGCCACCAGGATCCTGATGGCGCTCGGCATCTTCGGTGCCTGCATGTTCTACGGCGATGCGGTGATCACGCCGGCCATCTCGGTGATGTCGGCCATCGCAGGCCTCGAGATCGGGCCGCCGCAACTGAGCCACATGGTGCTGCCGATCACGGTGGTGATCCTGATTGCGCTGTTCGGGATCCAGTGCCACGGCACTGCGATAGTCGGCAAGCTGTTCGGCCCGATCATGGTGATCTGGTTCCTGACGCTGGCCGCGCTCGGCATCTACCACATCGCGCGCGTGCCGATGGTGGTTGCGGCGATCAATCCCTACTACGCCTTCTCCTTCATGTCCACCCACGTGCTGCAGGCCTACGTGGTGCTCGGCTCGGTGGTGCTGGTGCTGACCGGCGCCGAGGCGCTCTACGCCGACATGGGTCACTTCGGCATGCGCCCGATCCGGCTCGCCGCCTATGTTCTGGTGATGCCCTCGCTGGTGCTGAACTATTTCGGCCAGGGCGCGCTGCTGATGCGGAACCCGAAGACGATCGAGAACCCGTTCTTCCTGCTCGCGCCCGACTGGGCGCTGCTGCCGCTAGTGGTGCTGTCGACGGTGGCTACCGTGATCGCCTCGCAGGCGGTGATCTCGGGTGCCTATTCGCTGACCAGCCAGGCCATCCAACTCGGCTACGTGCCGCGCATGAAGGTGCTGCACACCTCGGATCTGGTGATCGGGCAGATCTACGTGCCGGTGGTCAACTGGCTGCTGTTGTTCGTGATTCTCTGCATCGTGATCGGCTTCAAGTCCTCCGACAATCTGGCCGCCGCCTACGGCATCGCGGTGACCGCCACCATGGTGATCACCACCGTGCTGGCTGGTGTCGTGATGATCAATATTTGGAAGTGGAACCGCCTGCTGGTGGCCGGCATCATCGGCGTGTTCATGATCATCGACCTCGGCTTCTTCGGCGCCAACCTGCTGAAGGTCGCGCAGGGCGGCTGGCTACCGCTCGGCATCGGCGCGCTGCTGTTCTTCCTGCTGACCACCTGGTTCAAGGGCCGCCATATCGTCAAGGAGCGCACGGCCGTCGACGGCATCCCGCTGACGCCGTTTCTGCAGAGCCTGCTGGCGCATCCGCCGCATCGCGTCTCGGGCACCGCGATCTACCTGACCGGTAGCGACACGCTGGTGCCGGTGAGCCTGCTGCACAACCTCAAGCACAACAAGGTGCTGCACGAGCGCACGCTGTTCCTGACCTTCATCACCCGTGACATCCCCTATGTGCGCGACGAGGAGCGCGTGACGGTGCATGAGGCAGGCGGCGGGCTGTACATCGTCAAGGCCGAATACGGCTTCAACGAGACACCCGACGTGAAGGCCGTGCTCGAGGACATCGGCCGCAAGCACGACATGTCCTTCGAGCTGATGGACACCTCTTTCTTTCTCGCGCGCGAGACGGTGGTGCCGACCTATCTGCCGGGCATGTCGATCTGGCGGGAGCGCGTGTTCGCCTGGATGCACCAGAACGCCGCGAAGCCGACCGACTTCTTCTCGATCCCGGCCAACCGCGTGGTCGAGCTCGGCACCAAGATTGAGATCTGAGGCCGAACGCAGCAGGGCCGTCGAGCGTCGCAGCAGCCCACGAAGCCGCGCAGGATGCGTGGCCTTTATTTTGTGCGCCCGGCAGGGCGCACTCACTCGGAGGTGAAAGTCCTCTACACACCCGGCAAGGGGAAGTGTTAGCCAGAGGCAAGGGTTTCGTGGGTGACTACGAGTCTGAAGGAAGCCCGAGGCAAAGCGCTGGCCTGACGAACAGGAAGCGGATACGAGGCGACGCGTTGGGATGAGGCAGCGAAAAAGGCCGAAGTCCAATACTTGCACAGAACGACGCGGCGTATATCCGACAGGCATAAGCGTGAAGGTGGGTGCGCAATACCCGGGGAGATCTGCACGGCTCCCGAGTGCTACTGACGTCGAGAGGCGTCGGGATGGTCGTTCAGAAGTCAGCAGAGGGCATAGTAGGTCGCAAGGCTGAAGGGCCGAACAGGAATGACCGCGATTAGGACGGTAGAAACTCGATGCGAGCCGAAGAAGCACAAGCCCGTGAGCATGGGGCCATGACGCAGGAGCCGGGGCGGAACCTCGGGGGTGACGGGCGTAGTGCGGAGGCTGGCACGGCGGCTACCGGGCAAACGAAAGCGGAGGGGCCCTCGCTGATGGAGGCGGTGGTTGAGTGCAGCAACCTGTGGCTGGCGTATCAGAGGGTGGTTTAGAACCGGGGCGCACTGGGAGTCGATGGGCTTACCGGTGGCGCGGTTCAAGGATTGGCTGAAGATGCACTGGCCGAGCGTGAAGGCGGCGTTGCTGAACGGACGGTATACGCCGACGGCGGTGCGCGCGGTGGACATACCCAAGCCTGCGGGCGGGGTAAGGACTCTGTCCCGGCGGTGTCCCAAAAATAGTCCTGATTAGTTACTTGACTCCGAAGCAGCCATGAAATCGAGTTTCAGGCCGGTCTGTCGATGAAAGAATTTCAGGAGCAGTACGGCAACGAAGCCCAATGCGAGGCCGCGTTGGTCGGGTCTCGCCGGCCCGATAGCTGGGTGTGCCCTCGATGCAAGGACACTCGCTACGCCAGCGCCTACAACGGCCGGCGACTGTGGGAATGCCTGAGCCAGTCCTGCCGGTACCAATGCTCGTCGATCGTCGGAACGATATTCGAGAAGACGAAAGTGCTGCTGACGACCTGGTTTCTGGCGATCTACCTGATGACGCAGAGCAAGAACGCCATCAGCGGACTGGAGCTTAAACGCCAGCTTGGCGTGAGCTACAAGACGGTCTGGCTCATCAAGCACAAGTTGCTGGAGACCATGTGGCTGTGCGAAGAGCGACGCCGGCTCGACGAACAGGTCGAGGTTGACGACGCGTATCTGGGCGGGGAACGCTCCGGCGGTAAGGCTGGGCGTGGCGCGCCCGGCAAGACGCCGTTTGTAGCGGCCGTGCAGACCTCTGACGATGGCCATCCTCTGTTCATGCGGCTCTCGCCCGTGCCGGGCTTTACCAAAGCGGACCTTGAGGTCTGGGCGGCCAGCAGCCTGATGCCCACCGCGTGCGTCGTTTCCGATGGCCTGTGGTGTTTCGACGGCGTGACGCAAAAGGCTGCCAGTCATGAGCGCCATGTCACGGGCGGTGGCCG
>JAYFRX010000170.1:0-5857 GCA_040946945.1 Burkholderia sp.
GAGATCGGAAAATTGCCTGTTGGCCGCGAAAACCGCTGGGTTCGCAGCGAAAATCGCGTGACGTTGCCGGAAACCTTGCCCACCGACGGCACCACTACCCGTCCAGCGAACTTCTGCGCAGATCGCTCGCCTCCTCTGGCGTTTTGAAATTCCTATGCGTCGAGCCGGCGTCGCTCTTCGCGCAGCCACATGGTCTCCAGCAACTTGTGCGTGATGAGCCAGACCGTCTTGTAGCGCACGCCCAGCTGGCGTTTGAGCTCCAGTCCGCTGATGGCGTTCTTGCTCTGCGTTACCAGGTAGATTGCCAGAAACCAGGTCGTCAGCGGCAATTTCGTCTTCTCGAATATCGTTCCGACGATCGACGAGCATTGGTACCGGCAGGACTGGCTCAGGCATTCCCATAGTCGCCGGCCGTTGTAGGCGCTGGCGTAGCGCGTGCCCTTGCATCGAGGGCACACCCAGCCATCGGGCCAGCGAAACTCGACAAGCGCGGCCTCGCATTGCGCTTCGTTGCCGTACTGCTCCTGAAATTCTTTCATCGACAGACCAGCCTGAAACTGGATTCTGTTCATGGGCATGGCACACGCTCCGGAAGCACCTGGCGAACGATACCTGATTTCATGCCTGCTTCGGAGTCAAGTAACCAATCAAGTCCCTCGAAGCCCGTCAGGCACCGCTCTTGACACTTGCCGCCTGATCGCAAAATCGTGTCTAAACAACCCGATCCGGTACACTGAGTTATACGATTGAGGGGCTGAGCCGAGTGCTTCGCGGATGGATCAACTACTTCCGTTACACACACGAAGGGCGCGCTGGAGGAACTGGATGGCTGGCTACGTCGGCGCTTGCGCTGCCTCTTGTGGCGGCAAGCGAAGCACAGCCTAACGCCGAACTACTATGCTGCGTCGCCAGGGGCTCACGGCGGACCGCGCTCGGCGCTCAGCTCGCAACGGACAGGGTCCGTGGTGGAATGCAGGGGCGAGCAATATGAACGCTGCCTTCCCGAAACGCTGGTTTGACGTCTTGGGGCTTGGTCTCGCTGCTGGACACCCGGCAGCGCCTCCAGCATTGTTTATGAACCGCCATGCGGAACCGCACGTACGGTGGTGTGAGAGGGCGACGGGGGCAACCCTGTCCCCTACTCGATATCGGCGTCCGACGCTCAGAAGAACGCCTGGATGCCGTTCTGCGCGCGGCCGATCAGCGCGTGGATATCGTGCGTGCTTTCATAAGTGTTGACCACCTCGAGATTAATCAGGTGGTGGGCCACGCCGACTTCGTCCAAGATGCCGTTGCCGCCGAGCATGTCGCGCGCGAGCTGCGCGATGTCGAGCGGCCTTGCCGCAGGAATTGCGCTTCATGATCGAGGCGATCTCGACCGCGGCCGTGCCTTCGTACTTCATGCGGCCCAGCCGCAGCACGCCCTGCAGCCTGAGCGTGATCTCGGTCTACAATGTCGGCGAGCTTCTTCTGGATCAGCTGGTTGGCCGCCAGCGGCGGGCCGAACTGCTGGCGATCGAGCACGTACTGGCGCGCGGGGGGGCAGCAGGAATTCCGCGGTGCCGAGCGCCCCCCCCAGGCGATGCCGTAGCGCGCCGAGTTCAGGCCAGGCGAAGGGGCCCGCGCAGGCCGCTCACGTTCGGCATCGGGTTCTAATACCTCGTCGAGCACGATCTCGCCAGTGATCGAGGCGCGCAGGCCAACTTTGCCGTGGATCGCCGGCGCCGACAATCCCTTGCAGCCTTTCTCGAGAATGAAGCCGCGAATCGTGTCGCGGCCCTCCTCGTCGAGCTTGGCTCAGACCGCGAACACGTCGGCGATCGGCGAATTGGTAATCCACATCTTCGCGCCCGACAGCGCATAACCGCTCCCGCCACCTTCTTCGCGCGCGTGACCTGCTGCCCGCTGGGTCCGAGCCGTGATTCGACTCGGTGAGGCCGAAGCAGGAGATCCATTCGCCGCTGGCCAGCTTCGGCAGGCATTTCTGCTTCTGTGCTTCCGAGCCGAATTCGAAGATCGGCACCATCACCAGCGAGAACTGCACCGACATCATCGAGCGGTAACCCGAACCGATGCGCTCGACCTCGCGCGATCAGCCCGTAGCTGACGTAGTTGAAGCCGGGGCCACCGTATTGCTCGGGGATGGTCGGGCCCAGCAGGCCGATCTCGCCCATCTCGCGGAAGATCGTCACGTCGGTGCGCTCGTGGCGGAAGATCTCGGTCACGCGCGGCGCGATCTTGCCCTGCGCGGCGTCGCGCACCATCCGTTCGTCGGCGGCGAGCTGCTGGTCGAGCAGCAGCGGGTCATCCCAATGAAAGGCGGCAGCGCCCATGGTTTTCTTCTTGCTTGACTGAGGTTCCGCTGTGCGCAACGATGTTTTGCAAATTAGCGTCCGGTGTAGCACTGTATGCATCCTTCCCGTCCCGATCCCACCACCTATGACGAGCACCGCTTCGTCACCGCGCTGGCACGCGGCCTGGACCTGCTGCGTGCTTTCCGTCCCGGCGAGATCCTGCTCGGCTACCTGCGCTTCGACGAGGTGCTTGGCAAGTACGACGCGCTCGATGCCGGCGTGCTGTCGCTTGGTCATGCGCTGCTGGCGGGCACCGGAGAGCTGGAGGTGGCGCGGCCGCACATGCAAGCGCTTGCGCGCGAGATCGGCGCGGCGGTATCGCTCGGCTGTCGAGATGGCCTCGAGATGATCTACCTGGAAACGATCCGCAGCGAGAGCGCGGGTGGCCGCGGCCGAGCGTGCGCTGGCCGACTACGTGAGCGAGGGCTGCTGCTATTCGTTCCGCGACTGGCACGACGGCGTCAACGCGGTGGCCGTGCCTTACCGCGAACCGCGCGAGCGGTGCCGGCTGATCCTCAGCTGCAGTGGGCCGGCTTCGTCGATGGGGGGGAGGTGTTTCGCAGACGCATCGGCCCGAAGCTGGGTGCACTCGCGCAAAGGCTGGGCGAGCCGGGCTGAGGCCGGCTTTCGCATCGACGCGGGGCGGAGCGCCGGCACCGCCCCGGCACCGCCCCGCCAAAGCTCTTCGCTCAGGCGGGTGCCGGCTGCGCGAACACCGGGCCCTGCATGAGCCGCACGTCATACTGGCGCAGCAGCGAGAACTGCGTCTCGTTGGCAACCTGGTCGAAGATGATCGGGATCCTCACGCGCTGCGCGTAACCCACCAGGGCCTTGACCATGCCGTCGCGCAAGGCGATTGCGGCATCCATCTTGATGTAGTCGGGGCTGGCCATCTCCGATTCGACGGCCAGGATGCGGCCCGGGTCGGGCAGCTTGTCGGCGACCTTAAAGCCGTGATGCTGGTAGCTCTTGGTGAGGTAGCCGAGGAAGGTCTTGTGTGCGACCGCAGCGGCCGGCAACTCGATCACGATGCGCTCGGGGCTCAGGCCGAAGTGGCGCAGCACCGAAAAGAAATGCTTGCCGTGATCGTACTTGACGCTCTTGAGCAGCCGCTCGTGCACGCGCAGGAACAGCAGCCCGTGCCGCGGCGCGCCGAAGAAATTGATTGTATGCAGCGCGCGCGCGCGCCGGTCCACCGCGACCAGCGTCGGACCGTCGGTGAGCGCCTCGAACGGGTCGAAGGGCGCTCCGTCCGCGCGCAGCACCGCCTGGAAGCCGAGCTCGTCGCCGTAGCGCTCGATCGCATCGGCCCGCGAGGAGGACTGCGGCGC
Organism: Burkholderia sp.; assembly: GCA_040946945.1. GTDB lineage: Bacteria > Pseudomonadota > Gammaproteobacteria > Burkholderiales > Burkholderiaceae > Burkholderia. The sequence goes on from JAYFRX010000170.1 coordinate 3,686, forward strand.
GCCCGGCATCGTCACGTCGTAGATCGGTTCGTAGGCACTGCCGAGCGTCAGTTCGTGCAGGCGCGCCACTGCCAACTCGCCGCCCGCGGCCAGGACGATGTGCTCACGCAGATAGGGCAGTTTGCCGGCTCGGTCGACCAGTTCGGGGATGGTGAGCGGGATCATGGATTCGTCAGGTGGGCAAACGGCGGTCATGCGGCTGGGTTACCGCAAGCATAGTAGCAGTGCTGCACGATACGCGCTTCACCGTTTTGCTCATATGGATATCGGCCCGGATCGCCGACTCAGGGTATACGGCGTGTACCGAATCGGGTTGTTTAGACACGATTTTGCGATCAGGCGGCAAGTGGCAGGAGCGCTATCTGACGGCCTTCTAGGGGCGTCTTGAAGCCCAGTTTTTCGAGACGCCATTCGCGATTCTATCGGTCCTTGAACGCGACGGCAGCGGCACGAACTTCTTCAACGTTGTTGAACAGACGCCCGCGGATAGCCTACTCCTTCATGGTCCGATTGAAACGCTCGGCGACGCCGTTGGTCTGCGGCTCAGCGACGAAGGCTTAGCTCGGCGTAATCCCCCAGAACTTGGGCTGTGCGCGGAAATCGTCCGACCTGTACTGCGAGCCGTGATCCATTCGCAGGGACAGTCCGCGGACGGCATCAGCTTCGACCGATCTGAACTGCTCGCGCACCCCTTGGCTGATTGGCTCCAGTGCGGCAAAGCGGTCGCCCACTTTGGTGACGTGGATGCCAACACACGTCGCGCCGCAATGATCAACCGCAGCGAAGATCCAGACCAGGCCCTCATCGACGGTTTGAACCTTGGCGCTATCGGCGCCCCACATCTCGTTAGGCCGATCAGTCGTCATTCGAGCATCGTAAGCATTGGGCGGTTTCTGCGGTTGCCGATGGGGCGAAAGCAGGCCGTGTTCGCGCGCATCAGCGGCGAGACACGGGCGCGGGACACGCGGATGTCGTCCTGAATGCGCAAGCGTGCCCAGACCTTGCGCGCCCCTTCTCCGACGAACGGCGTGCGAGTCAGATCGGCGCGAACAGCTGCGAGCCGCTCGTGATCGGGCACCTTGGGCTGCGGGCCACGTTGGACAAGGGCAAGTGGGGTGACCTTGTTGAGCGCCCTGGCGCGCTCGGCATAGATCGTGGAGCGCGGCAAGTTGAGCACCTGGCATACCCATTGCAATCCGAAGGGTTTGCCTGTCGCGGAGATCGTGTGGCTCATGTCGACGAGCTCCTGGCGCTCAAAGAGCGGCGCTCCTGCCGCTCGCGCTCCATGCGCAGCATTTCGACCTCCATGGTCAGTTCGCCGACGCGATGCACGGCTTCCTTGAGCTTGACTTACAACGGATCGGTCTGGCGCGACTTCAGACCGGCTTCGATGCCTGCCAGGGCGAGTTCGCGCCATTGTTCGAGCTCGGCAATCGTGACGCCAACTTCGCGAGACACCGCGTCAATCGATTCGCCGCGCAGCAAGCGCAGGACGACAGCGCGTTTGCGCCCGACGGACCAGCGCTTGAATTCGGCGGCGCTGGCGGCGTCTACCTTCTTCAATATCTCAGACTCCAGTTTGGATGCGTTTTACCCTAAATCTGTGTCTAGAAAAACCAGAGCCGCCGCAGAACGCCTTGCCCAAATCGAAGCACGCTCGGGCGAAGGCAGCGCGCTCAGAAAACTGGAATCTGGCACGCCGCAACGCGTGCCGAGGCCCTTGTCGCTTTCGATCAGTTGGTCGCAACGTATTCGGCCAAATATCTGAAAGCTGCCGAGAAGCTCACGAAGGACCGTGACGAACTGCTGGCGTTCTACGACTTTCCTGCAGAACACTGGCAGCGCGTCAGAACAACCAACCCGATCGAGTCGACGTTCGCAACGGTGCGTCATCGCACTATGCGCACTCGCAACTGCCTGTCGCCCGCGACGTGGCGGTGTCCCAAAAATAGTTGAAGGTTGAAGGCGACGCGGTTCCCGCAGGAATCCGAGAGAATCGGGTTTCCAAGATCAAGCTCTAGAACAGGAAAACCGCCGAGATGAAGCCCTACCAAGAAACCCGGGCGTCGCGCCAAGTTGCCGCTGACGGTCGTCAGCAAACAGGAGCACGAGGCCCTGCGCGCCAGCTTTGCCGAGCACGAACAGTTGTGGCTTCCGATGCGCGATCTGATC
>JAYFRX010000171.1:0-5851 GCA_040946945.1 Burkholderia sp.
GCCGCACTGAACATGGCAGTGGTCTGAGCAAATTCCGTTGGGTCGTTGAACGGACTCTTACACACAGACGAAGGGCCGCTGGAGGAACTGGACGGCTGGCTACGTCGGCGCTTGCGCTGCCTCTTGTGACGGCAAGCGAAGCACAGCCAACGCCGAATACTATGCTGCGTCGCCAGGGGCTCACGGCGGACCGCGCTCGGCGCTCAGCTCGCAATAGACAGGGTCCGTGGTGGAATGCAGGGGCGAGCGATATGAACGCGGCCTTCCCGAAACGCTGGTTTGACGTCTTGGGGCTGGTTTCGCTGCTGGACACCCGACAGCGCCTCCAGCGTTGTTTATGAACCGCCGTATGCGGGGAACCGCACGTACGGTGGTGTGAGAGGGCGACGGGGGGGCAACCCCGTCCCATACTCGATGACTACCGCCAGACCAGACCGCCGAAGCCCGGCTGCCCGACACGAGCTCAGCCGCGGCCGCCGCCTACGCGCTGCGCGTTCGAGCGGCCCCGCAGCAGCTTCCGCGCCCCGCCGATCAGCACCGGCACGGCCGCCGCGCCGATCCCGACCAGCACGATCACGTTCAGGTACTGGCGGATGAAGGGGATGTTGCCGAAGAAGTAGCCGAGCAGGACCAGCAGCAGCACCCACAGCAGCGCGCCCGCCACGTTGAAGAACTGAAAGCGCATCATCGACACGCCGGCCACGAAGGGCGCGAAGGTCCGCACCACCGGGATGAAGCGCGCCAGCACCAGGATCTTGCCGCCGTGGCGCTCGTAGAAATAGTGGGTCTTCTGCAGCGCGGCGCGATCGAGGAAGCGCTCGAGTACGGGAATCCGCGTATCGAACACCTTGGGCCCGATCGCGCGGCCGATCAGGTAATTGACGGTATTGCCGGTGGTCGCCGCCACCAGCAGCAGCACGATCAACCCCGCCAGGCTCATCTCGCCGGAGGCTGAGAAGGCACCCGCGATGAACAGCAGCGAGTCGCCGGGCAGGAAGGGCAGGATCACCAGGCCAGTTTCGCAGAACACGATCAGGAAGAGCACCAGGTACACCCAGGCGCCGTATTGCCGGATGAACTGGCCCAGGAACGCATCGATGTGCAGAACCAGACCGAAGAAGTGAATCAGCGTATCCAAATGCATTTCCTTCGATTTCGAGACAATACGGGAACGACGGTGCCCGGCTGCGGCGCGACCGGGGAATGATACCGAAAGAACCTTGAGGTTCTCTGAAAAAAAGCTGGCCGAGGCGGTGCCTGGTGCAGCTGCGACAGCCTCGTTATAATCGTGGCATGTCCGAATTCACTGATTCCGCCGCCAGCGCCGTCGCGCCCGCCTCCAGCCCGCGCCCGCTGCGCGCGATCCAGCCGCTGCCCGACCAGCTGATCAGCCAGATCGCGGCCGGCGAGGTGGTCGAGCGCCCCGCCTCCGTGGTCAAGGAACTGCTGGAGAACGCGCTCGACGCCGGTGCCGGCAGCCTGCGCATCGTGCTCGAGGAAGGCGGCGTCAAACGGATCTCGATCACCGACGACGGCTGCGGGGTTCCCGCCGATGAACTGCCGCTCGCGCTGATGCGCCATGCCACCAGCAAGATTCGCTCGCTGCAAGAGCTTGAGTTGGTCGCCACGCTCGGCTTTCGCGGCGAGGCGTTGGCCTCGATCGCCTCGGTCGCCGACACGTCGATCACCAGCCGCACCGAGGCAGCCGCCCACGCCACCCGCATCGACGCCGACACGGGTGCGCTTTCGCCCGCGGCCGGCACGCGCGGCACCACCATCGAGGTGCGCGAACTCTACTTCAACACGCCGGCGCGCCGAAAGTTCCTGAAAAGCGAGCAGACCGAATTCGGCCATTGCCTGGAAATGATCCGCCGTGCCGCGCTGGCGCACCCCGAGGTGGCGATCTCGGTGCTGCACAACGGCAAGGCGGTCGAGCACTGGAACGCCAGCGATCCGGCGGTGCGCGTCTCGAAAATCCTCGGCGAGGGTTTCGCCACCGCCCACCTGCCGCTCGACGAGCGCGCCGGACCGCTCGCCGTATACGGCTGCGCGGGCCTGCCGACCGCTAGCCGCGGCCGCGCCGACCAGCAGTATTTCTTCGTCAACGGCCGTTTCGTGCGCGACAAGCTGCTGACCCACGCGGTGCGCGCTGCCTACGAGGACGTGCTGCACGGCGATCGCTACCCCTCCTACGTGCTGTTCCTCGACCTGCTGCCCGAGGCGGTCGACGTGAACGTGCATCCGTCCAAGATTGAGGTGCGCTTCCGCGATTCGCGTTCGATCCACCAATACGTGTTCCATGCCGTGCAGCGCGCTCTGGCGCGGCATGCCGGCGCCTCGCCCGAAACCACCGCGGGCGGGCACGCCGCGCACCTCGCGCCGGCCCATCCGGGCGGCCCGGCCTCGTTTGAGCGCACGCCGCTCGGCGCGGGTGCCGGCTCGGATGGTGGCACGGAATCGGACGATGGCGCGGGCCGCTTCGGTACCAGCGCTTCCAGCGGCAGCGGTGGTTTCGGCGGCGGCAGCACCCGCCTGGTCTCGGGCAGCACCTGGATGCGCCAGTCGCGCATGACCCAAGGCACTCTGCCCGTGGCCCAGCCGCTCGCGCTCTACGACGCCTTGTTCGGCCGCAAGGACAACCAGGCCGTTGACGGCAGCGCCGACACACACCTCGTCGAGCCAGCACCGGTGCCGTTCGGCGCGACGCCGGGCAGCCTGCCCGCCGCCGGCGCGCACGACGAGCAGCCGCTCGGCTTCCCGCTCGGCCAGGTCCACGGCATCTACGTGCTGGCGCAGAACGGGCAGGGCCTGGTGATCGTTGACATGCACGCCGCGCACGAGCGGATCCTCTACGAACAGTTCAAGACCGCGCTGGCCAACCGCAGCATCGTGGTGCAGTCGCTGCTGCTGCCAGTGACGATCACGGCCACGCCGGTTGAGATCGGCACCGCCGACGAGGAACGAGAGACGCTCGACGCGCTCGGTTTCGACCTGGCAATGCTCTCGCCGACCATGCTGGCGATCCGCGCCGTGCCGGCCCTATTGAAGAATGCCGACCTGCCGACGCTGGCGCGTGCGATCCTGGCCGACCTGCACGAGTTCGGCGGCTCGCGCGTGCTGACCGAGCGCCAGCACGAACTGCTGGGCACGCTGGCTTGCCACCACGCGGTGCGCGCGAACCGGCGCCTCACGCTCGACGAGATGAACGCGCTGCTGCGCCAGATGGAGGCGACCGAACGTGCGGACCAGTGCAACCACGGCCGCCCGACCTGGTACCAGCTCACGCTCGGCGATCTCGACCGCCTGTTCATGCGCGGACAATGAGCATGCCGAAGCATCGCGCGCCCCTCACGGTGGTGTGTCTGCTGGGACCGACCGCCTCGGGCAAGACAGCGGCGGCGCTGGCGCTGGCCGAGCGCCTGCCGATCGAGATCGTCAGCGTCGACTCGGCCCTGGTCTATCGCGGCATGGACATCGGCACCGCCAAGCCGAGCCGCGAGGAACGTGCGCGCGTCCCGCACCACCTGATCGACATCATCGACCCGGCCGCGGCCTACTCGGCCGCCAAATTTCGTGCCGACACGCTGCGCCTGGTCGAGGAGGTCGCCGCGCGCGGGCTCATCCCGCTACTGGCGGGCGGCACCATGCTCTACTACAAGGCGCTCACGCAAGGGCTCAACGAGTTGCCGGCCGCCGATCCCGAGCTGCGCGCGCGACTCGACGAGGACGCCGCGCGCGACGGCTGGCCGGCGCTGCATGCGCGGCTCGCCGGCGTCGACGCGGCCACCGCCGCGCGGCTCGCGCCGAACGACGCGCAGCGGATCCAGCGCGCGCTCGAGGTGTTCATGCTGAGCGGGCAGCCGATGTCGGCACTGCTGGCGGCGCCGCGCGAGGACGCGGCGGCCGCGCGCTACCGCTTCGTGCCGGTGGCGCTCGAGCCGTCGGACCGAGCGGTGCTTCACGTGCGGATCGCCACGCGCTTCGACGCGATGCTCGCGGCCGGTTTTATCGAGGAGGTGGAACGGCTGCGCCGCCGCGAGGACCTGCATCTGGGCCTGCCTTCGATGCGCTGCGTCGGCTACCGGCAGGCCTGGGAGTACCTGGACGGCGCAACCGATCGCGCAACCATGCGCGACAAGGGCGTGTTCGCGACGCGCCAGCTCTGCAAGCGGCAGCTCAGCTGGCTGCGCTCGATGCCGGAACGGGTAGTGGTCGGCTGCTGCGCCGAGGATGCGCCGGCGCGCGCAGTGGCGGCGCTCGAGCGCGTGGTGGCGGCGAACACCGTCTAGTGTCCCGTTCCGCTGATTCGCGCACAAAGTCTGTGTAGCTTTTCGAGGATGGAATCGGCGGTTGCAGTCCAGATGAAGGGCTTGCCGCTTTCGTTGTAGTGAGAAACGAATTGATCGATACGCTTGACCAGTTGTTTGACCGCGCTGAACGAGCCTCTGCGGGTCGCCTTGTCGGTGATCAAGGCGAAGAAGCGTTCGACCTGGTTGAGCCACGAGCTGTAGGCGGGCATGAAATGCATGGCCAGCGGGGGCGTGCGGCCAGCCACGCCTTGACCTTCGGGGGCTGGTGTCTGTCGTAGTTGTCCACGATGCAGGGCACGTCCAGCTCAGCGAGGACGGTCTTGTCGATTTCGCGCAGCAACGACAGGAACTCCTGATGCCGGTGGCGCGGCTTGCAAGTAGCGAGCACGGCACCGTTGAGCACGCTCAGTGCAGCGAACAGCTTGGTTGCGCCCGTGACGAACATCATCGTGCGTGACGCCTGCGACGTAGCCCATCGGCAGCACGGGTTGGGTGCGTTCGAGCGCCTGACACTGGCTTTTTTCGTCCACGCACAAGACCCAGGCATGCTCGGGCGGGCTCAGGGTACAGGCCGACCACGTGTCGCGCAGTTTCTCGATGAAGAATTGATCGGTCGAGAGCTTGAAGCTTGCGCTGCGATGCGGTTGCAGGCCGAGCAGCTTGAAGTAACGGTGCACGCTCGTCGGCGAGATAGCGGTTTCGGCGGCGATCCTGTGTAATGACCCACCGATTCCTGCTCAGGTCATGGGGTTAATGTAGCGGCGTAGGCGGCATCCGGGGTCATCATCTTCAGCGCCTGGTGAGGGCGTTGTTGGTTGTAGAAGGCGATCCAGTCAGCGATCACACGCAGGGCGTGGGTCTGGCTTTCGAAACGATGCCGGTGCACGCATTGCTCCTTCAGCGTCCGGATCACCCGTTCCACCATCCCGTTCTGCTGTGGGCAGTGCGGAGTGATGAACTCCTGCTTCAAGCGGTAGCTGCGCACCAGACGCGTGTAGTCGCGGCTGGTGAATACCAGGTCGTTGTCGGAACGCAGCAAGAAAGGCTCCTGCACTCGGCCCAGCGTGCCGTAGCGCGTGATCAGCGCCTGCTCCAGTGCGGTCGACGCTGTACTGGCCTTGCCGGTCTGTGACAGGTGCCAGCCAAGCAATTGGCGCGCGCTGCAATCGATCACCAAAGCCAGGCCGAGCCCACCCCGTCCTTGCCACCCCATACGCGGCACAGGTCGGTTGCCCGGCGCTGGTGGGGCTTCTCGGCACGGGAAACCTTGGCCTCGATGCGCGGCCGCTGGCCAAGGGGGCGCTTGCGCACCTGCCAGCCTTTCAACTTGAAGATCCGCTGCACGGTGTTCTTGTTCATGCCAAGCAGCGCAGCGACCGTGCGGTAGCCGAACGAAGGCTCCGCCTCGATCATCTCCTTGACGCATAGGAATTTCAAAACGCCAGAGGAGGCGGGCGATCTGCGCAGAAGTTCGCTGGACGGGTAGTGGTGCCGTCGGTGGGCAAGGTTTCCGGCAACGTCACGCGATTTTCGCTGCGAAC
>JAYFRX010000172.1:0-5847 GCA_040946945.1 Burkholderia sp.
CGTGCAGGTGAAACGAGTGCTTGCCCAGATCAATGCCAACCAGCGTTACGTTCTGCATGATGGTCCTCCAAAAAGAAAACACCCTACCGCGTTACCCGCATGTAGGGTGGGGGTGACCATCTCATTACGCCCCCGCAAGGCGCGAGCGCGATCGGCAGGAACCGACGCGGGTGGGTTCAGACGCCGCGCCAAGCCCCTTCGCGTTCGAAGGCATGACGTGCCTGGATCAGCGTGGCCTTGGCCGCACGCGCGTCGCCGGCCAGCTTCAGCAGCGCGCCGAGCTGCGAGGGCTGCTTCGCGAATTCGCGCAGGATCGGCAGGATGGTGGTAGTGCCGTCGTCACGCAGGCCGGCCGTGGCGGCACTCGGCAGGGTTCGCCAGGACGGATCGACGATCGCGCGGCACACCGCGAAGGGCACGCCGCACGCCGCCGCGAAGGCACCGGAGATGTACGATTCCATGTCGATGGCGAGCGCGCTGTGGCGCGCGTGCAGCGCGGCCTTCTGCTGCGCGTCGACGACCGGCGCGCCGACTGCCGCGATCCGCCCGAGCCGCAGGTTCGGCACCCCTGGCGTGCCGCGCAGCGCGGCCACCAGCCGGCGGTTCCAGCCGGCATCGGTGCGCACCTCGCCGAACGAGCCGTCGATCGCCTCAGCAATGACCAGCGCCCCCGGCGCGAGATCGGGCGCGAGGCCGCCCGCCGTGCCGAAGCTGATGATGCCCGAGCAGCCGCGCTTGACCGCTTCCGACAAGGCGCGCTCGAGCCGGTCGGCGCGCGCCGCGTAGACAGTCTCGACGCCTTCGCCGCATGCGATTTTCGCCTCGAAGGCCATGCCGGTTACGGCGATCACCGGTGCCAGGATGGTCTGGGTCGCCATCCTCACATCCCGACCGTCACGCGCGTGGTACCGGCGCGCTTGAGGCCGCGATAGCGTGCCAGCGCCCATAGCGGGAAGAACTTGCGATAGCCGTGGTAGCGCAGGTAGAACCCGCGCGGGAAACCGGTCGCGGTGAAGCGCGTCTCGTCCCACAACCCGTGCATCTTCTGTTCGGTGATCAACCAGTCGATGCCGCGCGCGACCGCCGCGTGATCGACTTCGCCGGCCGCCATCAGGCCCAGCAGAGCCCAGGAGGTCTGTGAGGCGGTGCTGGTCGCCGGCTCGTAGCCACGATAGTCGAGCTTGTAACTGGTGCCGTCCTCGCCCCAGCCGCCGTCGGGATTCTGGATCGACAGCAGCCACTGCGCGGCGTGCTTCAGGCGCGGATCGTCGTGGCCGAGGCCCGCCGCGTTCAACGCGCCGAGCGCACTCCAGGTGCCGTAGATGTAGTTCATGCCCCAGCGTCCATACCAGCTGCCGTCGGCTTCCTGCTCGGCGAGCAGGTAGTCGAGCGCACGCTGCGCGGGCTGGCTGTTGACGCTGGTCTTGCCGAGCTGCGCGAGCATCGACAGGCAGCGTCCCGAAACGTCGACGGTGGGTGGGTCAAGCAGGGCGCCGTGATCGGAGAAGGGGATGCTGTTCAGGTAGTGATGGATGTTCTCGGGCTCGAACGCGCCCCAGCCGCCGTCGCTGCTCTGCATGCCGACCACCCATTCGCGGGCCCGCGCGATCGCGTCGCGATCGACGTCCGATTGCGTGAGCCGCGCCGCGCGGTCCATCGCCAGCACCACCACGGCCGTGTCGTCGACGTCGGGGTAGTGCGGGTTCGCGTACTGGAACGCCCAGCCACCGGGGCGCACATGCGGGCGGCGCGAGATCCAGTCGCCGCGCACGCCGAGGATTTGCAGCGGGCGCAGCCATTCGAGGCCGCGCAGCGCGGCCGCCTCAGCGCGCGGCTCGCTGGTCTCGAGCAGCGCGTGCGCGGCCAGCGTAGTGTCCCAGACCGGCGATAGGCAGGGCTGGCAATAAGCTTCGTCGCTCTCATCGTCCTTGATCACCAGCAGCTTGTCGAGCGAGCGCCGCGCGATCGCGCGATTCGGATGATCCTCGGGATAACCGAGCGCGGCGTACATCATCACGGAGTTCGCCATCGCCGGGTAGATCGCGCCGAGGCCGTCCTCGCCGTTCAGGCGCTCGTCGACGAACTGCACGGCCTGGCGGATCGCGCGTTCGCGTGAATAGCGCGGGAACAGCCCGTCGGTCAGGCGCAGCAGGCCGTCCACGCCGCGGAACAGCAGGAACCAGCCAGTGCTCTGGTGGCCCTGCTTGGGCAGCAGCCCGGTGTTGACGGGCGGATTGACGAACAGCTCGTCGACGCGCACGCCCAGCGGGTTCTTAGCCAGCGGGTGTTTCGCGTTCAGCACCAGCAGCGGCACGATCACCGTGCGCGCCCAGTACGAAACCTTCGACAGGTGGAACGGGAACCACTGCGGTGGCAGCATGATCTCGACCGGCATCATCGGCACCGCGAACCAGGGCACCACGCCGAACAGCGCGAGCTGGATCCGCGTGAAGACGTTCGACATCTCGGCGCCGCCCATCGCGTGGATCGCCTGGCGCGCACGCACCATGTGCTCGGCGTCGATGTCGTCGCCGATCATCTTCAGCGCGAAGTAGGCCTTCACGCTCGCGCTGACGTCGGGCGCGCCGTCCGTGAACAGCGGCCAGCCGCCGCCCGGCAGTTGGATGCGCCGCAGGTAGCGGCCGATCCGGCGCTCGAGCTCGGCGTTCGGCGTCTCGCCGAGGTAGTGGATCAGCAGCACGTATTCGGCCGGGATCGTCGCGTCGGCCTCGAGTTCGTAGACCCAGTGACCGTCGGCCTGCTGCGCGACCAGCAGCGCGTCGGTCGCGCGCGTGACGGCGGTGTCGAGCTTGGCGGCGAAAGGGAACTTGGCTGCGACGGGCGCGGCGAGAGTTTCGGCAGCGGCTTGTGTGGCGGCCGGTGCTGCAGGTGCATGATCGGCAACGGCCGGCGTCGCGTCCTGTGCAACCGTGACGGCTGGCGTGGAAGGCACGTTCCCCGCCCCGGCGTTTGGCGTCGCGCCGTCAGGTGTGGTCAAGTCGGTGAGATCGTTCATCGGTCCCTCTCTTGTCATGCGGCGCGTGCGTTGTTGCCTGGAGGCACGCCTCGTCGATCGACGCGGGCAGAGGGCGGCGGCTGGCCCGCCCGCGAACAGCGAATCCGGCCGGCACGAAGGCGGGGCCGAACGTTTCAGGTTCCGGTAGGGCGCGCGCGCCAAAGTGGCCAGCGCGCCGGTCGGAACGTCGGATGCGCAGCCGGCGGCATCGGCACGGCGAGACATCCGGTGATAGCGGGCACTGACCTCACAGTGCTCCGCGCACGCGCATGACGGGCAGCTATGCGACGTGACGGGCGATCCGCCGCTCGCCCGGGCATGCATCGCATCGGATCAGAAGAACGCGTAGCGCAACGCGATCAGCATTATCCGCAGGCGCGGCTTGCGCAGTGGTGCCCGCGGCGCGGCAAAGCCGCGTGCCATCGCGGCCTCGAGTATGCAGCGATAGATGCCGGACATGATGCGCGGTGCCTTGACCTGCGCGCGCGGCGTGCCGTCCATGATCACGTCGGCGCGCGCGAAGTGCGCCAGCGCGCGCTCCGACAGCGTCGCGCAGACACTCGGCAGGGCCGGATGTGCGGCGATCGTCAGCGGATCGGTCACGGGGATGCCCTCGCGCTCGAGCAGCTCGCGCGACAAATAGCAACGCTTGCCGGCGTCCTCGTCGAGGTCGCGCAGGATGTTGGTCAGCTGCAGCGCGCGGCCGAGGTGATGCGCCAGCTCAATGCCGGGCGCTTCCTGCATGCCGAAGATCCGCACCGACAGCCGGCCCGCCGAGCTTGCCACGCGATCGCAATAAAGATCAAGCGTCACGTCGTCGGGCGCGCAGATGTCCTCGGCGACGTCCATCGCCATGCCGTCGATCATGTCGTGGAAATCCTCGCGCTTGAGCCCGAACTTGCGGATTTCCTCGGTGAGCGGCACCAGCGAGGCGCGCGGCTTGCCGGCGTAGCAGGCGTTGATGTCGGCGCGCCAGCGGTCGAGCCCGGCCGCGCGCTTCTCGCGCGAGCCACCGTCATCGGCGATATCGTCGACGCCGCGGCAGAACGCATACACCTGGAACATGGCGTCGCGCTGCGCCGCCGGCAGGATCCGCATCGCGCGGTAGAAGGAGCTGCCCGATGAGACGGCAGCTGCATCGGTTTGGGTTTCGTCCACGACTAGATTGGAAACGGCCAAGACGAGCTCCGCTAAGACACCCTCGCGGGCGATGAAAACAGCAGCCCTGCCCGGCGGGGAATGGAGAGGCTTGCGAGGTGCGCGAACGATACGCGCAGACAGTCTTGATTGGCCGATTGATGCTCGGCCGGAAACGGCGTCAAGTATAGCAATGTTTGACACCCACTGCCGCTCGCGGGCACCGCAGGCTAGGTCTTCCGCATGAAGGCCCTTGTCAGGCAAGGCGGAGAATGGACTCACGCACATCGATGTTCCACGCGGCGAGGTTACGGACGTTCTTCAGGCTGACTCTCTTCGGTCGCCGCTGTTGCTACATGCGCGCCAGGTTCAGCGTGATCTTGCGCACGCACGCGAGATTTTTGGCTGCGGCTTTGTTGCGCGTCTGCTGGGCATTTTCGCCCCACGATACGTCGAGCACCCAATGGGGCTGATTCTCGATGCCCCAGTGTACGCGCGCCAGCCGCGACATTCCGACATCATTCATCGGCCTGGAACTGATGAGGCCGGTCTGCTGCGTGGTGGTCTGATCGCCGATCTGCCGCGTGCGGGCCATCATCACGATCTGCTGAACACCCGTCCAGTGTTGTCCCATCTCCAAGAGCCATTGAACGTCCTCGCTCACCCGACACACGCGGGTTTCGATACGTCCGCGCCCTTTGTCATGGGTGGTGTGCTCCCAGTACGGACGCCTCAGTCCGCCAGCCTGAACCGAAGCAAACCATTCCGAATGGCTGTCCGCCAGCGTGGGCTGGTTGTTCCTGACCACCAGAACATAGTCCGCGCCGGATCGCCTTCGTAGTTGAAGGTTGGGGCGGCAGGGTTTCATAGGTTAGGCGGACTTCAAGTCATGGTCAACGTGTTTATCGGTCGGACGATGCCAGGCAACGGCGAGCATCCAGAGGTCGCGTCGGCGCCGCCGAGCTTACGGAATCGCTTCTCAGCTTCCAGGAAGCCAGTGGCCGCCCATCGCGTCGCCATGTCGACATCGCGATAGCGGTCGACCCGGCCGCTGACGCGGCGCACCGCGCCGTTCGGATTCTCGATCAGGTTCGTCGTCGCCAGGCTGCGGATCAGCCGCGGCCTCAGGTCCAGGCGGTTGACCGTGAACGTTTCCTCAAGCCCCTCAAGCAGCGAGGCCGTCGCGTCCGGATGGTCGGTCTTCAACCATGCCGCCTGGGCCTTCAGCCGAGCGAGGCCGTCGTCGGCCGGCAGCTTGTACGCGGCACGCATGACCGAGGCGACCTGCTGTCGGGTCTGCTTCGCCAGCCGTTCGGTCACGTTGCGAATTTTGTGGGTCCGGCACCGCTGGACGTGGGCACGTTCGCCGAACACTGCCACCAATGAGGGGCTGTTTACTTTCTCGGCAAGCTGCTAACCTTGGATGTCTGAACAACGGAACCCAAGGGATGGAAGCGCCAATCATTGATGACGAATTGTGGACACTGAGCGAACCGTTACTGCCGCCGCCCAAGCCCCCGCGCAAAGAGCATCCTGGTCGCCCACGCGTATCCGATCGGGCCGCGTGGAATGGCATCCTGTTCGTGTTGAAAACCGGTCTGCGATGGAACCATCTGCCAACCGTATTGGGCTTTGGCTCCGGCCCGACCTGCTGGCGACGACTGAACGACTGGCGCAAAGCAGGAGTATGGGAT
>JAYFRX010000173.1:0-5813 GCA_040946945.1 Burkholderia sp.
GGTCTGGGCGGCCAGCAGCCTGATGCCCACCGCGTGCGTCGTTTCCGATGGCCTGTGGTGTTTCGACGGCGTGACGCAAAAGGCTGCCAGTCATGAGCGCCATGTCACGGGCGGTGGCCGTCAGGCAGCGCAGCGCCCCGAGTTTCGCTGGGTCAACACGATGCTCGGCAACCTGAAAACGGCCCTCAAGGGCACGTACCACGCTATCGATCATGCCCAATATGCCCATCGCTATCTCGCTGAATTCGCCTACCGTTTCGATTTGCCCGCGATGGTGCCGCGCCTGCTTCGGGGCGCCGTTACGACAAAACCTCATCCGCGCCGTGTGTTGATGGTCTCGGAGTCAAGTAACTAATCAGGTCAGGGCAAGACTCCGGCAGGCAGCGCGCGACTTGCTGCGTAGAGTTGAACCGGTTCTCACTGTTATTGCGAAGCGATCATGCCTACCCCGTACTCGACCGACGAAGCCCGCTGGGAAGCCCTCGTTGCAGGCGATGCCGATGCCGACGGTGCTTTTTTCTCTATGCAGTGCAGATTACCGGCGTGTTCTGTCGCCCGACCTGCTCCTCGCGCATGCCGCGCCGCGAGAACGTCAGCTTCTTCGACGACCCGGCCGCCGCGCGAGGTCGAGATCGTGCGACCCACCTGCGCGGTACTCGACGTGAGCGATCGTGCCACACTGGCCGAGCTGAGCGCGGCCGTGCATGTCAGCCCCTTACATCTGCAGCGTCTGTTCAAGCTCATGGTCGGCGTGTCGCCGCGCCAGTACCAGGCTGCGCGACGCGGTGCGGCGCTGCGCGATGCGCTGGAAGGCGCCGCGCCCGGCACGCGCGCAGCTGTCGATGCCAGTTATCAGTCGTCGTCGCGCGTCTACGAAGCCGTGCCGCGCGAGCTCGGGATGGTACCCTCGGTATTTTGGCGCAAGGGCGCGGGGCTGCGCATCGAATACGCGACCGCGGAATACGCGACCGCGCCGACGCCGCTGGGCCAGGTTCTGGTCGCCGCGACCGAGCGCGGCATCTGCAAAATTGCGTTTGGCAATGCTATAGCGTCGCTCGTCGCCGATCTGAACTACAGCTTCGCGAATGCCGAATGCGTGGCCGCGCCCGAACGGCTCGCACCCTTCCTCGCCGAGATCGATGCCTATCTGCGCGGCTCGAGCGAACGCATCGCCCTGCCGCTCGACATCAGCTCGACGGCGTTCCAGCAGCGCGTCTGGGAAACCCTGCAGAAGATCCCCTACGGCGAGACGCGCGGCTACGCGCAGATCGCCGAGGCGGTCGGTTCGCCGCGCGCGGTGCGTGCCGTCGCCAACGCCTGCGCCTCGAATCCCGTGGCGCTGGCGATTCCCTGCCATCGCGTGATCCACAAGGACGGCGTGGCGACGGGGTATCGCTGGGGCACGGCGCGCAAGGTCGCGCTGCTCGCGGCCGAGGCTCGGCACGCGTCGGGCGAGCCGGCTGCGCTGTCGCCCGACGATGCCGCATGACGGGCGCGCTGGCGAGCGCGGCCCGCGCAACGGACGGAGCGGCGCGCGTCGAGATCGACTTGCCGGGTTCCGCCCACCCTATGACTGGCCCCGCCTGTGGCACTTCCTGGCCAGGCGCGCAGTTCCCGGCGTCGAAACTGTCAGTGACGGCACCTGCCTGCGCGTCATCGAATATCGCGGCGCGCATGGCGTGGTGACGGTGCGGTGTCATCCGCGTCGCCGCCTGGTCGCGACCGTTGAGAGGGCCGCCGCGCTGTTGGCCGACGCGCCACTGGCCACGCGGCTCTCCACCATGTTCGACGCCGGCGCCGGAGCCCTCGACGATCGATCAGAACCTGTCGCGTGATGCCTGGCTCGCGCCGCTGCTAGCCGCGGCACCAGGCCTGCGCGTGCCGGGCGCCTGATCGGCCTTCGAACTGGCCTTGCGCGCGATCGTCGGCCAGCAGGTCAGCGTCAAGGCGGCCACCACCATCATCGGACGATTGATCCAGCGCGCCGGCGAGCCGCTCGTGGCACCTCCACATCCTGCCGTCGGCTGGGGATTTCCCGAACCGGCCGCGCTGGCGGCCTGCGACCTCACCGGGATCGGCATGCCAGGCAAGCGGATTGCCGCGCTGCAAGGTGTCGCGGTGGCGATGGCCGCGGGCGAGGTGCCGGTCGACGCCGTGGACGGGGCCGGCGCATCGCTCGACCAGGCCACGCTGCGCCAGGCTTGGCTGGCGCTGCCGGGGATCGGCCCGTGGACCGTCGAATATATCGCGATGCGGAAGCCTGGCGCGACACCGATGCCTGGCCGGCTTCCGACCTGGTGCTGATGCAGTCGATCGCCGCGCGCGATCCCGCGCTCGACCGCCTGTCGAGCCAGCGCGCGTGCAGCGATGCATGGCACCCGTGACGCGCCTATGCGGCGATGCATCTGTGGAATGAAATCGCCGCGACCGGGCGGGCAGTGAGCGAGGCGGCTGAGGGCTGTCGACGGGCCCGGAGCGGGCCGGTGGTGCAGCCCACAGCTCCGCTCAGCCTGGCTTTGGTGCGATTCCGGGGCGGCTCAAGCGAACCTTGTGGCGAGCGGGATGTTAAAGTGCCCGCTACCGCTAACCCCGGCGGGCGGTGTGCGTGGCAGCAAACCGCCATGCCTGCTTCCTAGCATCCATGTCGAACAAGATGATTTACAGCCACACCGACTTGCTGCAGCAACGCCTCGACGTGCTGACCTCCGGGCCGTCGCGCAAGCGTCTGGTTGACGGCTTGCGCGGCATCGAAAAAGAAAGCCTGCGTGTGACGCGCGACGGCATGATAGCGATGACGCCGCATCCGCACGGGCTGGGTTCCGCGCTCACCCATCCCGCGCTGACGACGGATTATTCCGAGGCGCTGATCGAGCTGATCACGCCGGCCGAGCACGATGTCGCGCTCACGCTCGAGCGGCTCGACGAACTGCATCGAGAAGTCTATGCCTCGCTGGGCGAGGAGATGCTTTGGAACGAGTCGATTCCCGGCAAGCTGCCGGCCGACGACGAGATTCCGATCGCCGATTACGGCAGCTCGAACATCGGCCGCCTGAAGACCATCTACCGGCGCGGCCTGGCCTATCGTTACGGCCGCACCATGCAGTGCATCGCCGGGATCCACTACAACTACTCGCTGCACGAGGACATCTGGCTGCGCCTGCGCCAGCATGCGCAATCGGCGGTCAGCGCGGTCGATTACCAGTCCGAACGTTATCTCGCGCAGATCCGCAATTTCCGTCGCACCAGCTGGCTGCTGATGTATCTGTTCGGCGCTTCGCCGGCGATCGACAAGGCCTTCCTACGCGGGCGCGACAGCGCGCTGGAGAGCTTCGACGCGACCACGCTGTACCGGCCTGACGCGACCAGCCTGCGCATGAGCGACCTCGGTTATTCGAACACCACGGCGCAGGCCGCGCTGGTGGCTGACTACAACTCGCTGGATGCCTATCTCGATGCGCTGTCGCAGGCGGTCAGCAAGCCGTATCCGGCCTACGAGGCGATCGGCACGCACCGCGACGGCGAGTGGATCCAGCTCAATACCAACGTGCTGCAGATCGAGAACGAGTTTTACTCGACGATTCGTCCGAAACGCGTCACCTACTCGGGCGAGCGGCCGCTGCATGCGCTCGCCTCGCGCGGCGTGCAGTACATCGAGGTGCGCTGCCTTGACATTGATCCGTTTGAGCCGACCGGTATCGCGCTCGACACGGCGCGTTTCATGGATGCCTATCTGCTGGTGTGTGCGCTCGACGACAGCGCGAAGCTCGAATGCGATGCGTATCGCGAGGCCAATGCGAACTTCGGCCGCGTGACGATGGAAGGGCGCAAGCCGGGGCTGGATCTGGTACGGGATGGCGCGGCGATCGCGATGCGCGACTGGGCCGAGGAAGTGTTCGTGAAGATCGAGGCGGCGGCGCGTGTGCTCGATGAGATTCGTGGTGATGATGTGCATGCGCGCGCGGTTACAGCTCAGCGCGTCACGCTCGATGATCCGGAGTTGACGCCTTCGGCGCGTGTGCTGCGCGAGATGCGCAAGCGTGGGGAGTCGTTTCTTGACTTCGCTCGTCGGCAGAGTGAGACGCATGCGGCTCATTTCCGTGCGCGGCCGCTCGATGCGGAAGCGGCGGCGAAGGCCAAGCGGCTCGCGGAGCAGTCGCTGGCCGAGCAGGCGGAGCTCGAAGGCAAGGATGGTGGCTCGTTCGATGCTTTCGTGGCGGCGTATCGGGCTTATACATTGAATCGGTTCAGTGTGTGAGGTCGGGGGGGCGGATCGTTGCGCGCGCAGTGATTCGTGCTTTCCGGTCAATGAAGCCCGTCATTTCGATGCTTCGAATCAGTTCTCCCGGCATGCACGCTCTTCGTATCGGCGCGGCGATTGCAGTGGCTTGCCTGTTGCCGGCCGACACTGTGGCTGCGGCGCCGGCGGCCAGCTTGCGATTCGCATTGCCGAGTGGCGCGACCATCGTCTATGACAAAGCATTGAATCCTGGCGATCCCCTGCCTCGGCGTTTCTGAGGGCGGGCGGTATTTCATTTTATGCCGATCGATACGCGCGGCAGGTTGATTGGGAAAGCTGACGACGCGGCGGGTCAATAACCGCCCGGCTGGCGCTGCTCGTGGGCGCGCTCCTGGCGCACGCGTTCATCGCGGATCCGTTGTCCTGGTAGCGATGCTGAACACACAGGTAGTCGTCGTGATCGTTGACGCCCAGGTAGCTCGATGCGTCGGGGCGCATACCTTCGAGACGCGATTGCGCCGCAGCCGGCACCGCGGCGATCAGGAGCTATTGTCAAATCTGGTGTACGAGCAATCGGCGGCGTGATCAGGCGACCAGCGGTTGCTGAGCCGGTGTGCTATCGATCACCGGGGTTCCGTCCTTGAAGGGAATGCCCTTCAGAAGCTGTTCGAGCTTGTCGACGCCGCGGATGCGGCGCCACGATTTCTCGGCGGACTCGATGAGCTTGAACGCCATGCCGAGGAACGTCGCGCGCGACAAGCAGCTGCGAGTGCGCGTAGTGCGATGACGCACCGTTGCGAACATCGACTCGAGATCGAGTTGGTTGTTCTGACGAGCTGCCAGTGTTCTGCAGGAAAGTCCTAGAACGCCCGCAGTGGCTGGTGTCCCAAAAATAGTTGAAGGTCGAAGGCGGCGGTTCCCGCAGGAATCCGAGAGAATCGGGTTTCCAAGACCAAGCTCCAGAACAGGAGAACTGCCGAGATGAAGCCTACCAAGAAACCCGGGCGTCGCGCCAAGTTGCCGCTGACGGTCGTCAGCAAACAGGAGCACGAGGCCCTGCGCGCCAGCTTTGTCAAGCACGAACAGTTGTGGCTTCCGATGCGCGATCTGATCCAGAACACGCGCATCAGTGTTGACGCGCTGATGTACGACGCTGGCCGCGCGCTCGTCGAACAATTGCTGATGTGGTGTCTGCGCGCGAGGTGGCCGGCGACAAGCGCGCGGGGCGTGCCGCCGGCGACGTGCGCTGGCATGGCTCGCAGCACGGCCGCATCGTGATGGACGAACGCAAGCTGCGGGTTCAGCGGCCCCGGCTGCGGGACAAGCGTGGCAAGGAAGTGCCGATTCCCGCCTACACGCAGCTGCGCGACGACGAACGGCTCACGCAGCGCATGAACGGCTCACGCAGCGCATGTACGATATCATGGTCAGCAGCGTGTCGCCCCGAAAGTATGACGAGGCGTTGCCTGAAATGGCGCACACCGTCGGCATCTCGAAGAGCAGCGTCTCGCGCGAGTTCGTGAAGGCGAGCAAGAAGAAGCTTGACGGGCTGATGGAGCGTCGCTTCGAGGATCAC
>JAYFRX010000174.1:0-5799 GCA_040946945.1 Burkholderia sp.
GCAAGACGCCGTTTGTAGCGGCCGTGCAGACCTCTGACGATGGCCGTCCTCTGTTCATGCGGCTCTCGCCCGTGCCGGGCTTTACCAAAGCGGCCCTTGAGGTCTGGGCGGCCAGCAGCCTGATGCCTACCGCGTGCGTCGTTTCCGATGGCCTGTGGTGTTTCGACGGCGTGACGCAAAAGGCTGCCAGTCATGAGCGCCATGTCACGGGCAGTGGCCGTCAGGCCGCGCAGCGCCCCGAGTTCCGCTGCGTCAACACGATGCTCGGCAACCTGGAAACGGCCCTCAAGGGCACGTACCACGCTATCGATCACGCCAAATATGCCTATCGCTATCTCGCTGAATTCGCCTACCGTTTCAACCGCCGTTTCGATTTGCCCGCGATGGCGCCGCGCCTGCTTCGGGCCGCCGTTACGACAAAACCTCATCCGCGCTTTGTGTTGATGGCCTCGGAGTCAAGTAACTAATCAGGAATCTGTAAGAGCGGGTTTATCGATCGCTTACGTTGGTTCGAGATCCCCACCCACGATCTCGAGCGCGCGACACGCTTCTACAAAACCCTGCTCGACAAGAGCCTGAAGTGCGAGAACTTCGGCAGCTCGCCGCTCGCGCTCTCCGAGCACGACGACGGCCAGACCGGCGGCGCGCTGGTGCAGGACCCGCACGGCAGCAAGCCGGCCGCGGCCGGCCCGGTTCTCGACCTCGACGCCGGCGAGTCGGCGCAGGCCGCGTTGGAGCGCGCCAGGCGGGCCGGCGGCATCATCGAGGGCGTGGTGGTGATCGAGCTGCCGCGCGAGATCGGCTACATCGCCTACGTGCTCGACACCGAGGGCAACCACATCGGCCTGCACGCACGGGGCCGATAAGCCGCCCCGGCGGCTGCCCGGCACGCCACCCGGCCCAGGCCGTGCCAGGCCGGGCGGTGCGGCGCTATCACCGCCGCACCGCCCTCGCGCCCGCCCCCTCGTCACCATGACCCGCCACGCCGACCGCCTGTTTCAGATCGCCGAGCTGTTGCGCGGCCGCCGCCTGACCACCGCGCAGCAGCTGGCCGAGTGGATGTCAGTATCACTGCGCACCGTCTATTGCGACGGGCGCGACCTGCAGCTCTCGGGCGGGCCGATCGAAGGCGAGGCCGGCATCGGCTACCGCCTGGACCGCTCGGCCAGCCTGCCGCCGCGCTGACCTTCACCGCCGACGAGCTGGCCGCACTGGCGGCCGGGGCGCGCTTCGCCGGCGGTGTCCGCTCGGCGCTGACCAAGATCGCCTCGGCGATGCCGGCCGACAAGCGCATTGTGCTGAACCGGCTGCCGGTTTTCGCGCCCTCACAGCGCGTGGACGCCGCGCCTATTCGCGACCATGGACGTGCTGCACCACGCGCTCGACGAACGGCGCGTGGTGCATTTCAAGTACTGGGACAAACAGGATGCGGCCAGCGAGCGGCGCATCTGGCCGCTCGGCCTGGTCTATTGGGGCGGCCAGTGGACGTTGTCGGTCTGGTGCGAGCTGCGCGGCGACTTCCGCAACTTCGACGTAGCCCGCATCCAGGAGGTGAGCGTCGACGAGGTCCCTCCCGATCTCGACGGACACCGACTGACCGACTCCTGCGCATCGCCCATCGCGAGTGCGGGCCGGAGCTGGGCGGCAAGGCCCGGAGAGCGGCGGCCCGGCCGGATGAAGCGCCACCGGCCCTATTCGGCCGCCTTCACCATGTCCTCGACCACCTTCTTGGCATCGCCGAACACCATCACGGTCTTGTCCATGTAGAATAGCCCGTTGTCGAGCCCGGCGTAGCCGGAAGCCATCGAGCGCTTGTTGACGATCACGGTGCGCGCCTTGTAGGCCTCGAGGATCGGCATGCCAGCGATCGACGACTTCGGATCGTTCTTGGCGGCCGGGTTGACCACGTCGTTGGCGCCGAGCACCAGCACCACGTCGGTCTGCCCGAACTCGTTGTTGATGTCCTCCATCTCGTAGACCAGGTCGTAGGGCACCTCGGCCTCGGCGAGCAGCACGTTCATGTGCCCCGGCATGCGCCCGGCCACCGGATGGATCGCATAGCGCACGTCGATGCCCTTCGCGATCAGCTTGTCGGTCAGCTCCTTGAGGGCATGCTGGGCGCGCGCCACCGCCAGCCCGTAGCCGGGCACGATCACTACCGTCTCGGCATTGCCGAGCACGAAGGAGGCGTCGTCGGCCGAGCCCGACTTGACCGGCCGCTGCTTCTTCGCGCCGCCCGCCTCGGCCCCGCCAGCCTCGCCGCCGAAGCCGCCGAAGATCACGTTGAAGAAGGAGCGGTTCATCGCGTGGCACATGATGTAGGAGAGGATCGCACCCGACGAACCGACCAGCGAGCCGGCGATGATCAGCATCGGATTGTTCAGCGAGAAGCCGATCCCGGCCGCGGCCCATCCGGAGTACGAATTGAGCATCGACACTACCACCGGCATGTCCGCGCCGCCGATCGGGATGATGATCAGCACGCCGAGCGCCAAGGCGATCACGGTCATCACGATGAAGGGCAGCCAGGACTGCGTCAGGAAGAAGAGGATGCTGAAGCCGAGCATGCCGATCGCGAGCATCAGGTTGATCAGGTGCTGGCCGGCATAGACCACCGGCGCGCCCTGGAACAACCTGAACTTGTACTTGCCCGAGAGCTTGCCGAAGGCGATCACCGAACCCGAGAAGGTGATCGCGCCGACGAAGGTGCCGATGAACAGCTCGATGCGGTTGCCGTAGGGGATAAAGGTGGCCCCGGCCCCCTCCTGCGGCACCAGGCCGAAGATTTCCGGCTCGGCCACCACAGCATAAGCAATGCAGACCGCCGCCAGGCCGATAAGCGAGTGCATCGCGGCCACCAGCTCGGGCATCTTGGTCATCTCGACGCGCGCGGCCACATAGGCGCCTACTGCGCTGCCGACCACCAGCGCGCCGAGCACCAGGGCCAAGCCTAGCGGCAGGTTGGCACCGAGCCAGGCGGCCTGTTTCGCGATCAGCACGACCGTGGTGAGGATCGCGAGCGCCATCCCGACCATGCCGAACAGGTTGCCGCGCCGCGCGCTCTTCGGGTTCGACAGGCCTTTGAGCGCCTGGATGAAGCAGACCGAGGCGAGCAGGTACAGCAGGGTGACCAGGTTCAGGCTCATCGCGCGCCCTCCTTGCCCTCGCCGGCCGTGCGTTTCGGCTCCTTCTTCCTAAACATCTCCAGCATGCGCCGAGTGACCAGGAAACCGCCGAACACGTTGACGGCGGCCAGCGCCACCGCGACGGTGCCGAACACCTTGCCGGTCGTACCCACCGTGAGCGCCGCGGCCAGCATTGCGCCGACGATCACGATCGCCGAGATCGCATTGGTGACGGCCATCAGCGGCGTGTGCAGCGCGGGCGTCACGTTCCAGACCACGTGGCAGCCGACATAGACGGCCAGCACGAAAATTATCAGGTTGATCACCGTGTGATTGATCAATTCCATCGCGGCCTTCCCCTTACTTGTGCACGACCTCGCCGTCGCGGCACAGCAGCGTCGCGGCGACGATGTCGTCGTTCATGTCGATGTTCAAGGCGCCTTCCTTCGTCATGATCAGCTTGAGGAAGTCGGCGAGATTGCGCGCGTAAAGCGTCGAGGCGTCCGCACCGACCTGCGCGGCGAGATTGGTGTGGCCGGCGATGGTCACTCCATGCACCTTCACCACCTGGTCAGCCACCGTCAGCGGGCAGTTGCCGCCGTGCCGGCCGTCGGCGTTCTCGGGCCCGCGCCCAGCGGCCAGGTCGACGATCACCGCGCCCGGCTTCATGGCGGCCACCGTCTCGGCCTGGATCAGGGTCGGCGCGGGCCGCCCCGGGATCAGCGCGGTGCTGATCACGATGTCGGCCTGCCTGGCTCGTTCGTGCACCAGGACCACCTGCCGCGCCAGCCAGGACGGCGGCATCGGCTGCGCGTAGCCGCCCGTTCCCTGCGCGGCCTCGCGCTCCTCGTCGGTCTCGAAGGGCACGTCGACGAACTTCGCGCCGAGCGACTCGATCTGCTCCTTCACCGCCGGCCGCACGTCGGAAGCCTCGATCACGGCACCCAGGCGCTTGGCGGTGGCGATCGCCTGCAGCCCCGCCACGCCGGCACCGAGCACCAGCACGCGGGCGGCCTTCATGGTGCCTGCGGCGGTTATCAGCATCGGCAGGAAGCGCGGATAGAGCGCGGCGGCCACCAGCACCGCCTTGTAGCCGGCGATATTGGCCTGCTAGGACAGCACGTCCAGGCTCTGCGCGCGCGTGGTGCGCGGCGCCGCCTCTAGCACGAAGCCGGTCACGCCGGCCGCAGCGAGCCGCGCGGCCTGTTTGGCATTGAAGGGATCGAGCATGCCGACCAGCACCGCGCCGCGTTTCATCTGCGGCAATTCGTCGCTGTCTGGCGCCTGCACCTTCAGAACGATCTCGGCGGCATAGGCGGCGGCGCGCTCGCCGAGCGTGGCGCCGGCCGCGGCATAGGCCTCGTCGGGGAAGCTGGCGGCCGCTCCGGCACCGCGCTCGACGCAGACCGAGTGGGCGGCCGCCACGTATTTCTCCACGGTTTCCGGCGTCGCGGCTACGCGCGCCTCGTTCGCCCGCGTCTCAGCAGGCACTCCGATAAGCATCGTGATCCCTCCAGCTTGCGTTCTAATTCTTGGTTTCGACGGCAAGGCGAGCCGGGGAAAGCAACGACCGGCTCGAAGGCAACAGCAGGTTCCACGCGCCAACGTACCCAAAAGCGCCGGGCGCGCCGAGATCCGGACGGTGTCCCAAAAATAGTTGAAGGTTGAAGGCGGCGGTTCCCGCAGGAATCTGAGAGAACCGGGTTTCCAAGACCAAGCTCCAGAACAGGAGAACCGCCGAGGTGAAGCCTATCAAAAAACCCGGGCGTCGTGCCAAGTTGCCGCTGACGGTCGTCGGCAAACGGGAGCACGAGGCCCTGCGCACCAGCTTTGCCGAGCACTAACAGTTATGGCTTCCGATGCGCAATCTGATCCAGAACACGCGCATCAGTGTTGACGAGCTGATGTACGACGCTGGCCGCGCGGGCGGCGTCCCATTCGTAGTTGAAGGTTGGGGCGGCAGGGTTTCGTAGGCTAGGCGGACTTCAAGTCATGGTCGACGCGTTTATCGGTCGGACGATGCAAGGCAACGGCGAGCATCCAGAGGTCGTCGGCGCCGCCGAGCTTACGGAATCGCTTCTCAGCTTCCAGGAAACCAGTGGCCGCCCATCGCATCGCCATGTCGACATCGCGATAGCGGTCGACCCGGCCGCTGATGCGGCGCGCCGCGCCGTTCGGATTCTCGATCAGGTTCGTCGTCGCCAGACTGCGGATCGGCCGCCGCGTCAGGTCCAGGCGGTTGACCGTGAACGTTTCTCAAGCCCCTCAAGCAGCGAGGCCGCCCCGTCCGGATGGTCGGTCTTCAATCATGCCGCCTGGGCCTTCAGCCGAGCAAGGCCGTCGTCGGCCGGCAGCTTGTACGCGGCACGCATGACCGAGGCGACCTGCTGTCGGGTCTGCTTCGCCAGCCGTTCGGTCACGTTGCGAATCTTGTGGGTCCGGCACTGCTGGACGTGGGCACGTTCGCCGAACACTGCCTCGATCGCCGAGCGCAGCGCCTTGGACCCATCAATCACGAACAGATAGTCCCGGTCGGTCGCCAGCCCCCGTTCGATCAGGCTATTCAGCAGATCCTTAACGACTTCGGCGTTCTCGCTCGAACCGCTCGCCAGCCCCATCAAATGCTTCTGGGCGTCGCTCTCGACGCCAATCGCGGTGAGGATATGGCACCCAT
>JAYFRX010000175.1:0-5792 GCA_040946945.1 Burkholderia sp.
CCACAGTCGCCGGCCGTTGTAGGCGCTGGCGTAGCGCGTGCCCTTGCATCGAGGGCACACCCAGCCATCGGGCCAGCGAGACTCGACCAGCGCGGCCTCGCATTGCGCTTCGTTGCCGTACTGCTCCGGAAATTCTTTCATCGACAGACCGGCCTAAAACTGGATTCTGTTCATGGGCATGGCGCAAGCTCCGTAAGCATCTGGCGAACGACACTTCGTTTCATGCCTGCTTCGGAGTCAAGTAACTAATCAGGAATCTGTAAGAGCGGGTTTATCGATCGCTTACCGCAGCTCGTCGGGGCCAAGCACCTTCTCGGCGAAACGGCCGCCGGTGCGCTCGAGCACCGCCGCGATCCGGCTCACCTGGACGATGTCGGTGCCGATGCCGTAGATGACCCATGAGTGGGCCCGGGCTCAGCGGCCGCCGTGACGCGCGGCAACGCGCGCGGCGACCATGATCCCCTTCATCTCGCGCACCGCGTTATCCCAGCCGGTGAAGATCGACTGTGCGACGATCGCATGGCCGATGTTCAGCTCGACGATGCCGTCGATCGCGGCGATCGACTGCACGTTTGTGTAATGCAGACCATGGCCTGCGTTGACCTTCAGGCCCAGCGCGACGCCGGCATCCACGCCGGCCACCACGCGCTCGAATTCGCGCTGCTGGCCGGCCGCGTCGTGCGCTTCGGCATAGGCGCCCGTGTGCAGCTCGATCACCGGCGCGCCGGCCTCGTGCGCAGCGCGGATCTGCTCGGCATCGGGATCGATGAACAGCGACACGCGCACGCCGACCACGGCGAGCTGCCGGCAGGCGGCGCGCACGCTCTCGAAATGGCCGGCCACGTCAAGGCCGCCCTCGGTGGTCAGCTCCTCGCGCTTCTCGGGCACCAGGCAGGCGTCGTGGGGCTGCACCTCGCAGGTTATGTCAAGCATTTCCTGCGTGATCGCGCACTCGAGGTTCATGCGCGTGGTGAGCAACGAGCGCAGCGCACGCACGTCGGCGTCGCGGATGTGGCGGCGATCCTCGCGCAGGTGAAGCGTGATCGCGTCGGTGCCGGCCTGCTCGGCGGCCAGCGCGGCGCGGATCGGATCAGGGTAGGTGGTGCCCCGCACGTTGCGCAGCATAGCGACGTGATCGATGTTGACGCCGAGGTCGATAGCGGTCGGCGCGGTCAGGAAGAAGCTCATAGGTTTTGCAGGTCGATGAGGATCTGGCGCGTGGCGAGCGGCGTGCCGCCCAGATAGGTGTTGAGCAGGAAGCGCATCAGCGTCTTGCTTTGCGCGACGGTCTGGGCACGATGGTAATCGTCCTCCTCCATGTCGAGTAATGTCTGGCCCGAGACCACCGGCCAGTGAGCGGGCAGCGCATCGTCGGCCTCGCGCACGCCGCGCTCGGGATCGAACACGTAGCGGCCCTCGGGCACCACAGCGCGCCGCGAGGTGGTGAGGCTCAGCGCGCGCGCATAGCCGGTCTCGCGCAGCAGCACGCGCTCGAACGAGCGCAGCACCTGCACGGCCGGCTCGTCGTGCGCGAGCCGCGCCAGCGTCACGAGGTAATGCTGGAACAGCGGTGGGAAGGGATTCTCGCGCACGCAGAACTTCACCAGCAATTCGTTGACGTAGAAGCCGCAGAGCAGCGCGTCGCCGCCCAGCGGCAGCATGCCGCCGACCCACTCGGCACCGGTCAGGGTGCGCATCTCGGACTTGCCGGACCACGACAACGAGAGAGGCTGGAAGGTCTGCAGCACGCCGCGCAGCGCCGAATGCGGGCGCTTGGCACCCTTCGCTACAAGCGCGACGCGGCCATGATCGAGCGTCAGCACATCGATGATCAGGCTGGTTTCGCGATAGGGATAGCTGTGCAGCACGAAGCCGGGCTGCCCGGAGACGCGGAAGTCGGAAGCGCGCGCGGCCAGGCGGCGCGGCTTGCGCGCCTGCGCGGGCTCGGCGGCCGGCGCGGAAGGGACCGCGGACGCTAGCGGCGGCACCTCCGGCGCCGGATCGGCGACGGACACGGGAAGCTCGTCGGTGCCGTGCGTGTCCTCATTCGTACCCATAGGCGCGGAGTCCTGCTTCGTTGTCGGCCCAGCCGCTCTTCACCTTGATGAAGGTTTCGAGATAGACCGGCCCATCGAACAGCTTCTCCATGTCGAGCCGCGCCTCGGTGCTGATCTGCTTGAGCTTGGCACCCTTCTTGCCAATCACCATCGCCTTGTGCGAATCGCGCTCGACCAGGATGGTGGCGAACACGCGCGTCAGGCGCCCTTCTTCCTCGAATTTGTCGATGATCACCGTGCTGGTATACGGCAGCTCGTCGCCGGTCCAGCGGAACACCTTCTCGCGCAGGATCTCGGCTGCGAGGAAGCGCGAGCTGCGATCGGTCAGGTCGTCCTCGCCGTAGATCGGCTCGCCTTCCGGCAGGTAGGGCTTGACCGTCTCCATCAGGCGGCTGATGTCGTCGACATGCTTGGCTGACAAGGGCACCACCTCGGCGAACTCGCCCATCTCCTTCAGGAACGGGAACAGCGAACCCTTGTCGGAGATCCGGTCGAGCTTGTTGAGGATCAGCAGGGTCGGCATGCCCTTCGGAATCAGGTCGAGCACCTTCTGGTCGTCGGGGCCGAAGCAGCCCGCCTCGATCACGAACAGAATTGCGTCGACGCCGGTCAGCGTCGAGGTGACGGTGCGGTTCAGCGAGCGGTTCAGCGCGGTGCTGTGGCGGGTCCGGAAACCGGGCGTGTCGACGAAGATGTACTGTGCGTCGGGCAGCGTGTGGATGCCGGTGATGCGGTGGCGCGTAGTCTGCGCCTTGCGCGAGGTAATGCTGATCTTCTGGCCAACCAGCGCGTTCATCAGCGTCGACTTGCCGACGTTGGGCCGGCCGACGATGGCGATCATGCCGCAACGGAAACCAGCGGGAGTGGCGGGTGCGTTCATATCAGGCTGCTGCAATTCGGGGCGGGCCGCACGGCGCGGCTCACGGATGGACCGGAATTCAATGGCCGGCATCGGCCACGCGCAGGGGCGTAGCGGCGAGATCCGCGTCCGGCTCGCCGGACAGCGTCGCGGCGGTGTCGCGTGCGCGCAAAGTTCGATCCGGCACCCCGGGGCCGCGCGAGGCGGCTTCGGGCTTGTCGGCGTCCGGCGCGACCTTGTCGCCGGCGGTTTTTTCCGCGGGTTTCTCGGCAGGCTTGTCGGCGAGTTTGTCGCTGGCAGCGACCTTCTCGGCCGTGGCCGGCACCGGCTTGTCGGCAGGTTTTACCGCACGTTCCGCGCGCTCGGCCTTGTCCGCGCCAGGTTCGACATGCGCACCGGCGCGGATCACGGCCACCGGCACACTACGCTCGGCAGCCGTTTCGGCCGGTGCCTTGACGGCCTCGGCCGGCGCGGCGGTCGCCGCGGCAGCGGCGCGCTCCTTGCGTTCCGGCGTCGAGCGCAGGTCCAGCGCTTCCTGCACGCCCTTCACGCCCGGCACGATCTCGGGCTCGGCCTTCGAGGCCCGCGCGCTCTTTGAGCGCTTCGGCTTGGCGGCGCCTATCGGCCGCGCCATCACCTCGTCGAGCGCCTTCTTCGCGGCGGCCTGCTCGGCCGCGCGACGGCTCTCGCCCAAACCCGACACCTTGATATCGAGCTTGGGCACCGTGCACTCGACCTCGAACTGCTGATTGTGCGCCGCACCATGCGTCGCCACCACGGTATAGGTCGGTAGCGCGATCTTGTGGCTCTGCAAGTATTCCTGCAGCAGCGTCTTGGCATCCTTGCCCAGCGTCCGCGGATCGATGTGGTCGAGGATCGGGATATAGAGGCGCTTGATCACCCCCTGGGCGGCTTCGAAGCCGCCATCGAGAAATACCGCCCCTATGATGGCTTCAAACGCGTCCGCGAGGATCGAGGGGCGGCGGAAGCCGCCGCTGCGGAGTTCGCCTTCGCCGAGCCGCAGGCCTTCGGAAATATTTAGGGCCTGAGCGATCTCGTACAGCGACTGCTGCTTGACGAGATTGGCCCGCACACGCGACAGGTCGCCTTCATCCAGCTTGCCAAAACGCTGGAACAAAAGGGCGGCCACCGCACAATTGAGAACGGAATCGCCGAGAAATTCGAGCCGTTCGTTATGCGTGGCGCTGTGGCTACGATGGGTCAAAGACTGATGCAGCAATTCCGTATTGCGAAATTCGTAGCGCAGCCGGCTTTCCAACTTGGACTGAGGCATGTTCAGGAGTATAACGCGGGTGCCGGTGCCGTCGAGTGACGGATGCCCAGCACGACAAAGCGTGTGGTAGCAGTGTTACGCCTGTTCTTGAAGTGATTTGCCAGCATTGCGCCCGGCCATGGCTGAATGCTGGCGAGGATTTAGACGTTCAGTGGAGCAAGCCGATGCGCTTGAGATCGCTGAAGTTCATCCAGATGTAGAAGGTGCGGCCGACGATGTCCTTGTCGGGCACGAAACCCCAGTAGCGGCTGTCCGCGCTGTTGTCGCGGTTGTCGCCCATCATGAAGTAGTGGCCCGTCGGCACCTTGCAGGTCACGCCGTGCTCGTTGTACTCGCAGTTGCTCTTGTAGGGGAAGTCGTCGGCACCCATCACGAAGGGCGGCACGACCGGGTTGTTGAGGATCGCGTTCTTGCGGCCGTCGATGTTCTCCTCGTACCGCTTCGCGTAGTTCATGCGCTCTTCGTCGAAGTAGTCGACCAGCGGCGTTTCCGGCACGGGCTGGCCGTTGATGGTCAGCTTCTTGTCGTAGTACTGGACGGTGTCGCCCGGCAGGCCGATCACGCGCTTGATGTAGTCGACCGCTTCATTCGTCGGATAACGGAACACCACCACGTCGCCGCGCGCCAGCGGCCGGCCGGCCGTGACCTTCTGGTTGGTGATCGGCAGGCGCAGGCCGTAGTCGAACTTGTTGACGAGGATGAAGTCGCCCGCCAGCAGCGTGGGCACCATCGAGCCCGAGGGAATCTTGAACGGCTCGACCACGAAGGAACGCACCACGAACACCGCCAGGATAACCGGGAAGAAGCTCGCCGTGTACTCGAGCCACCACGGCTGGCGCAGCTTCTCGTCGCGCAGCTTAGCGCGTGTCTCGGCGGCGAAGCGCTCGCCGATGCGCGCCTGCTGGCGGTCGAATTCGGCGGCGGCCTTGCGTCGGCCCGGCAGGAACACCAGCTTGTCCAGCACCCACGCGATACCCGTCACGACGACGAGCACAAAAAGAATCAATGTGAAATTCATAAAAGGATCAGTCCTGTTATTTGTCTTCCTGATTAGTTACTTTAATCCGAGACCCTCAACACACGGCGAAGATGAGGTTTGGTCGTAACGGCGGCCCGAAGCAGGCGCGGCACTATTGCGGGCAAATCGAAACGGCGGTTGAAACGGTAGGCGAATTCAGCGAGATAGCGATGGGCATATTGGGCGTGATCGATAGCGTGGTGGTACGTGCCCTTGAGGGCCGTTTCCAGGTTGCCGAGCATCGTGTTGACCCAGCGGAACTCGGGGCGCTGCGCGGCCTGACGGCCACCGCCCGTGACATGGCGCTCATGACTGGCAGCCTTTTGCGTCACGCTGTCGAAACACCACAGGCCATCGGAAACGACGCACGCGGTGGGCATCAGGCTGCTGGCCGCCCAGACCTCAAGGGCCGCTTTGGTAAAGCCCGGCACGGGCGAGAGAGCCGCATGAACAGAGGACGGCCATCGTCAGAGGTCTGCACGGCCGCTACAAACGGCGTCTTGCCGGGCGCGCCACGCCCAGCCTTACCGCCGGAGCGTTCCCCGCCCAGATACGCGTCGTCGA
>JAYFRX010000176.1:0-5784 GCA_040946945.1 Burkholderia sp.
AGAGCAGCGTCTCGCGCCAGTTCGTGAAGGCGAGCAAGAAGAAGCTTGACGGGCTGATGGAGCGTCGCTTCGAGGACCACGACATCCTAGCCATCTACCTGGACGGTATCATCGTCGATGGGTGCCATATCCTCACCGCGATTGGCGTCGAGAGCGACGCCCAGAAGCATTTGATGGGGCTGGCGAGCGGTTCGAGCGAGAACGCCGAAGTCGTTAAGGATCTGCTGAATAGCCTGATCGAACGCGGGCTGGCGACCGACCGGGACTATCTGTTCGTCAGACCCGACAGCAGGTCGCCTCGGTCATGCGTGCCGCGTACAAGCTGCCGGCCGACGACGGCCTCGCTCGGCTGAAGGCCCAGGCGGCATAGTTGAAGACCGACCATCCGGACGCGGCGGCCTCGCTACTTGAGGGGCTTGAGGAAACGTTCACGGTCAATCGCCTGGACCTGACGCCGCGGCTGATTCGCAGCCTGGCGACGACGAACCTGATCGAGAATCCGAACGGCGCGGTGCGCCGCGTCAGCGGCCAGGTCGACCGCTATCGCGATGTCGACATGGCGATGCGATGGGCGGCCACTGGCTTCCTGGAAGCTGAGAAGCGATTCCGTAAGCTCGGCGGTGCCGACGAGCTCTGGATGCTCGCCGTTGCCGTGCATCGTCCGACCGATAAACGCGTCGACCATGACTTGAAGTCCGCCTAGCCTACGAAACCCTGCGGCCCCAACCTTCAACTACGAATGGGACGCCGCCGTGCTCGCGCCAGGCAACGGTAAGACGGTGACCGGCCGCCTCTGGGTCTACGTGCGCGACGATCGTCGCTCGGGTTCGGCTGACCCTGCTGCGGTATGGTTCGACTTCTCCTCGGATCGCAAAGGCGTCCACCCTCAAACCGGGCTCGCCGCATTCCACGGCATCGTGTAGACCGATGCTTACTCGGGGTTCGATCAACTGTACGCGAGCGGCGAGATCCACGAAGCGGCATGCTGGGATCACCCGAGGAGGTACATCTACGATGTACACGCGCGCACGCCGACTGCGGATACCCAGCAGCTGCTCCAGATGATCGGCGCGCTCTACAGCATGGGAAGCCGACATCCGCGGCAAGGCACCAGACGAGCCTCTGCGCGTGAGGCGGGAGAAGAGCAAGCCGTTGCTCGTGAAGTTCGAAACGACGATCAGGGCAAAACTCACGACGCTGTCGACGAAGTCCGCGCTCGCCAAGGCGATCAACTACTCGCTGAACCACTGGTCAGCCCTCACGTTCTACTGTGAGGACGGTTGGGCCGAGATAAGCAACGTGCTTCCCGAAAATGCCTTGCGCTGTGTCGCGCTCGGACGCGAGAATTATTTGTTCGTCGGCTCCGACAGTGGGGGCGAGCGGGCCGCCGCGATGGATAGCTTGATCGGGACGAGCAAGCTCAACGGGATCAACCCGCGTGCCTACCTGGAATACGTCCGGACCCACAATCGCTGATCACAAGATCTCTCGCATCGACGAATTGCTGCCTTGGAATGTGGCTGACAAACTGAAACCCCTCACCCCGCCCACACTTTCAACCGGATAGATCTGGATAGATTTGGATGGATCGTGCACACGATCTCCCTTGATCTACACCGACTCTGACACGCCATCACCATCATGCTCGACTCGCGCGCGAACGGCGAAACGGTCGGGCCGAGTCGCTTATGGATCACGGCCTTCTTGGCCTAGATCATGGTGCCGGTGCCGACCCTCATACACCTGGAGGATCGCCGGCGCGTTGCCGCTGCGATAGGCCGAGATGCCGGGCGGCCAACGCCTGGTCGTAGGTGCCCTTGAACACCGGCACGATCTTGTAGTCGCTCTGCGAGGCATTGAACTGATGATCGTCGATAGCATTGACCTTGTCGCCGAGCGCGACTTTCATTGCGTGCCAGAACTGGATTTCGGTGGCGGCGAAGGCGGCATTATGCATTCCGAACCAGATCACGCTGCCGGCAGCCAGAGAGCGAACCAGTGTGTTGAAGCTCATTGACCCATCTCCAGATGGTGTGCAGCCGGCTCGAATAGTCGTCCGCTATTGTTGCCCGCCGCGTTATCCTTCCGTCGCGCCAAAAGGAAGCAGTCTAATTCTCGTCCATGAC
This sequence comes from Burkholderia sp., assembly GCA_040946945.1. Taxonomy (GTDB): domain Bacteria; phylum Pseudomonadota; class Gammaproteobacteria; order Burkholderiales; family Burkholderiaceae; genus Burkholderia. The sequence goes on from JAYFRX010000176.1 coordinate 2,127, forward strand.
AAAAAGGCGTTGATATTCTTTCAACGCAAAGCGGTCGGTCATGCCAGCGATGTAATGCGCGACGAGCCGCGGCTGCGCGGCCGCATCGTCGCTCTGGTAGGCCGGCGGCAGCAGGCGCGGATCCTCAGTGAAGGCCTGGTATAGACACTTGACGACGCGCTGCGCCTTGTTGGCCATGCGCACCACCTTGTAGTGGCAGTAGAGGTTGCGGAACAAGAAACGCTTGAGCTCGGCCGCCTCCTCGGCGATCACGGCGCTGTGCGCGACCAGCTGCGGGCAGCGCCGCACGTCGTCGATCGAGGCCGGCGCGTGCTCGGCCAGGTTGCGCGTGGTCGCGTCGATCAGGTCGACGATCAGCGTATTGATGATGCGGCGCACCGTCTCGTGCACCAGCCGACGGCCCTCGAGCGAAGGGAAATCAGCCAGCGCGGCGTCGTGGTGGTGGTGCCAGAGCGCCACGCCCGCCAGTTGCTCGATCGAGATCAGGCCCGAGCGCAAGCCGTCGTCGACGTCGTGGTTGTTGTAGGCAATTTCGTCGGCGATGTTAGTGATCTGCGCCTCCAGCGAGGGCCGCCGGCCGTCGAGGAAGCGCTCGCCGAGTTCGTCGAGCCGTAGCGCGTTTTCCCTTGAGCAATGCTTGAGAATCCCCTCGCGCGTCTCGAAGCAGAGATTCAGGCCGTCGAAGGCACCGTAATGCTCCTCCAGCTCGTCGACCACCGCGAGACTCTGCAGGTTGTGCTCGAAACCACCGTGTTCGCGCATGCACTCGTTCAGGGCATTCTGCCCGGCATGGCCGAAGGGCGTGTGGCCGAGGTCGTGCGCCAGCGAGATCGCTTCCACCAGGTCCTCGTTCAGGCGCAGGTTGCGCGCCACCGAGCGCGCGATCTGCGCGACCTCGAGGCTGTGGGTCAGGCGCGTGCGGAACAGGTCGCCCTCGTGGTTCACGAAGACCTGCGTCTTGTATTCGAGGCGGCGGAAGGCCGTCGAATGGACAATGCGGTCGCGATCGCGCTGGAACTCGGTGCGCGCCGCGGGCGCCGTTTCAGGATAGCGGCGGCCGCGCGTGCCAGAGGAATAGGCCGCGTAGGGAGCGAGAGGCGCTTCGAGCGCGGCGACGGTGGGCACCGCCGGGGGGCCGGCCGAGCCGCCGGAGCGGCCTGGACAGGAAGCGTCGGTGGGATGTGGCAACTCGCGTGGTGTTTCGCTCACTGTCTCCTCCACTGCAGAAGCGCCGGCCAACCCGGCACCTCGATACAGATTCGATGCGGGAACCCTGCGGGCCCCCGGGCGGCACCGGACGCACATCGCGCCGGGATGATGCGGCGAATGCTAGCCGATGGCGGCCGCTAGCGTGGCCTCGACGATGTCGTCGGGTGCCGTGGTGATGGCCGCCGTGCCGAGCCCGTCGAGCACGATGAACTTGATCGCACCGGCCTCGGCCTTCTTGTCGACCTGCACCAGATCGACATAGCGGGCGGTGCCCAGGTCGGGCGCGCGCACCGGCAGATGGGCGGCCGCGATCACGCGGTCGAAGCGCCGGCGGGCGGCATCGTCGAGCCGGCCCAGGCGCACCGAGAGGTCGGCCGCCATCACCATTCCGCAGCCAACGGCCTCGCCGTGCAGCCACTCACCGTAGCCGAGACCGGCCTCGATCGCATGGCCGAAGGTATGGCCGAAATTAAGGATCGCGCGCAGCCCGCCCTCGCGTTCGTCGGCGGCCACCACGCTGGCCTTGATCTCGCACGAGCGCTTGACCGCCTCGGTCAGCGCGGCCGGCTCGCGGCGGTTGAGCGCCTCGATATCTGCCTCGATCCAGTCGAAGAAGGCGGCATCGGCGATCGCGCCGGTCTTGATCACCTCGGCGATGCCGGCCGCCAGTTCGCGCTCCGGCAGCGTGCGCAGCGCGCCGATGTCGGCGATCACGGCCTGCGGCTGGTAGAACGCGCCGATCATGTTTTTGCCGAGTGGGTGGTTGATGCCGGTCTTGCCGCCGACCGAGGAATCGACCTGCGAAAGCAGCGTGGTGGGCACCTGGATGAAGGGCACGCCGCGCATGTAGCAGGCCGCCGCGAAGCCGGTCATGTCGCCGACCACGCCGCCGCCCAGCGCGATCAGGGTGGTCTTGCGGTCGGCGCGCGAGCCGAGCAGCCCGTCGAAGATCAGGTTTAGCGTTTCCCAGTGCTTGTAGGACTCACCGTCGGGCAGCACCACCGTGTTGACCTGCTTGCCGAGCGGCGCGAGCGCGGCGCGCAGCACCTCGCCATAGAGCGGCTCGACGGTGGTATTGGTCACGATGGTGACGGCCGTACCCTTGATATGCGGGGCAAACAGCTCGGTGCGGCCGATCAAGCCATCGCCGATATGGATCGGGTAGGCGCGATCGCCCAGGTCGACATTGACGATAATCATGCTTGTAGCGGCTTGGCGACGAATGCCGGCCAGCTCGATCTGCATCAGCACCATGTTGACGAGCCCACTGACGGACGGCCGGCCGGTTTCGATCACGAAATGCGCGCATTCGCGATAGAGCGGATCGCGCGCCTCGTAGAGCGCCTCGAGCCGAGCCTTGGGATCTTCCGTCTGCAGCAGCGGGCGGTTCTTGTCCTTGCGGCTACGCAGCCAAAGATCGTGAGGATTGGCGCACAGATAGATGACGATACCGCGCGATCGCAATGCATCGCGATTTTCGGGACGGATCACCGCGCCGCCGCCGGTGGCCAGCACGACATTGCCACGCTGCGTCAACTCGTCGATCATCTTTTCCTCGCGGTCGCGAAACCCCGCCTCGCCCTCGAGCTCGAAGATGACCGGGATGCGCGTGCCGGTGCGGGCCTCGATCTCGTGGTCGGAATCGAAGAACGGCCTGTCCAGACGGCGGGCGACCGCACGACCCACGGTGGTTTTACCTGCTCCCATGAGTCCGACGAAAAATACGCTTGTGTGTGGATCCCGCGCTTGCAACGGCTTCCTCTGCTTCAATCTTGATGGTGTGGGGGGCAGCTTATGGCAAAGCGCCAGCCTTGTCGAGCCCAGCCGGCCGGTGTACCGGATCGGGTTGTTTAGACACGATTGCGATCAGGCGGCAAGTGGCAAGAGCGGTGCCTGACGGGCTTCGAGGGGTGTCTTGAAGCCAGTTTTTCGAGACGCCATTCGCGATTGTATCGGTCCTTAAACGCGACGGCGGCAGCACGAACTTCTTCAACGTTGTTGAACAGCCGTCCGTGGATAGCTTGCTCCTTCATGGTCGGATTGAAACGCTCGGCGACGCCGTTGGTCTGCGGCTCAGCAACGAAGGCGTAGCTCGGCGTAATCCCCCCAGAACTTGAGCTGGGCGCGGAAATCGTCCGACCTGTACTGCAAGCCGTGATCCATTCGCAGGAACAGTCCGCGGCCGGCATCAGCTTCGACCGATCCGAACTGCTCGCGCACCCCTTGGCTGATTGGCTTTAGAGGTGTTAACAGAATGACTTTTTCAGATGTCGCCAGCATATGATGCAGCAGGCGATTCTGAGAAAAGCCTCGTGTATGGACGCGAGCTGTTCAAAGCGGATACGCAGTCGGCGGAAGTTGTGAAGCCACGAGATGGTTCGCTCCACAACCCAGCGTGTTTTGCCCAGCCCACTACCATGAGGCTGACCACGTCTAGCGATTTCGGTTG
>JAYFRX010000177.1:0-5780 GCA_040946945.1 Burkholderia sp.
TGTCCGTAGGCGCGGGTTAGCCGTTCAGATAGGCATCGGTGAGCTGGCTTTGCCCCTCATCGGTTAGCCACACCTGATCGTTTGTACGAGGCCCGCACTCGGGACATGACGGCGGGAGGAAAAAAAAACGGGATCCGGCGTAAAGGTGACCTGGCCCACTTCGCTGGCAAATTCAGCATGACAGCCTCGGCAGTCGAACGAAATGATCACGAGGTCCTCCCCGATGCGCGCGATGTATTCGACTCTAGCATCTTCGTCTTTCCGCGCGCCTACATCACTGCGAGCGATCGCTTCTGCATACCGACGGTTTTAGTCGCCGCGCAGCGGCTTACCTTGATGATCGAGATGCGCAATGTGCCATTCCGACAGCAGGAACAGATTGTGTTCTGGATCGCCGACCGGCTGCCGCGCTTCTCGTTCGGCGCGCTTGATGCGCGCGGCAACGGTCAGTACCTCGCCGAGGTAGCCATGCCGCGGTACGGCGCATTCAGCATCGCGCAGGTAATTGTTGTCGAACCCCGTGGTATCTGGAGAACATGCCGCGCTTCAAGGCGGCGCTTGCAGACGGCACGCTCGCGAGCCTGCCGAAAGATCTGGACGTGAAGAGCGACCTGCGCGCGATCGTGGTCGACAATGGCATTCCGAAGCTGGCCGAGAACGCGCGCACGAAATCGTCGACCGGTGGCCAGCGGCACGGGGATGCTGCAATCGCGCTGGCGCTGGCGTGGTTCGCGAGCAGCCAGGACGGTGGTCCGATCGACTATGTCGAGGTGCCGCGCCGTCCGCGCGGCGATTCAGGACGTGACTTCATGGTCGCGCACGTTGAAGACGATATGGCCTGCTTCGGCGGGCGTGGAGACTGGTAATGGGAAAGATTGTCGACCAGTTCGGCAGGCCGATCGATCGCCTGGTGCTTGACGAGAACCAGAGCGACCGGATTCCGTGGCTGACCCACCAGATCGCTGCGCACCCAGCCCGACACCTGAGGCCGGAGCGGTTGAACGATATCCTGCAGCAGGCCGAGTTCGGCTTCCTGATCCGCCAGCACTAGCTGTTTCGCGACATGGAGGAGCGCGACGCGCACCTGTATTCGGAGATGGTCAAGCGCAGACGCTCGGTGATCAAACTGAACTGGGATATCCAGCCACCGAGCAATGCAACTGCCGAAGAAAAGAACCTTGCTGCGTTTGCCCATGAGCAGCTGCTCGATATGGCCGACTTCGAGGATCTGCTGTTCGACTGCTTCGATCCCATCGGCAACGGCTTTGCCGCGCTGGAGCGCGAATGGACGCGCGTGGGGGCCGCCTGGCTTGTCGAGAAGCACCACTGGCAACCTCAGTACTGGTTCCAGCTCGATCACGAGACCCGTATGCAGATCAAGCTGCGCGACGGCACACCCGATGGCGCGGCGCTGATGCCCTTCGGCTGGATTCTGCACCAGCACAAGGCGGGGGTATCCGGCTATACGGTCCGCCAGGCGCTGATGCGTGTGCTCGTGTGGCCCTACCTGTTCAAGAATTACGCGGTCGGTGACCTCGCCGAGTTTCTGGATATCTATGGGTTGCCGATGCGGGTCGGCAAATATCCGCAAAATGCGACACCCGACGAGCGCGCGACGCTGATGCGTGCGATGCTCGGCATCGGCCACAACGCGGCCGGCATCATCCCGCAGGCGATGGCGATCGAGTTCGAGGAAGCGGCGAAGGGAACAGATGCGCCGTTCCTGGCGATGATCGGCTATTGTGACCGGGCCGAGAGCAAGGCGATCGTTGGTCAGACCATGAGCGCCGACGCGCATGCGAGCGGTCTTGGCAGCGGCAACGCGGCGCTGCACGGCGAGGTGCGACAGGACATCCGGGATGCGGACTGCAAGCTGCTGGCGTCGACGATTACGCAGCAGCTGATCTACCCGATCCTCGCGCTCAACAAGGCCTTTGTGGACGCCCGGTATTGCCCGCGTATTGTGTTCGATAACACCGAACCTGAAGACATCAAGATTTACGCGGACGGCTTGCCTAAACTGGTTGCGATGGGTATGCAGATATCCCGTGCGTGGGCCCACGAAAAGCTCCACATCCCGGTACCGGCCCAGGGCGAAGACGTGCTCAAGATTGATGTCGAGGATGTAAAGCCATTGCGCGAAGTCAAGAGCCTCGCAGCGGCGACTGCGCAGGCACCCGTCGCACCGGTTTCGAAGAAGCTGGAAGAGATTGATCCACAGCAGATGGAAATCGATCGTGCGCTCGACATGCTGGCGCGCAAGTTACCTGCTCAGGGGCGCGATCTCGCGCGGGCAGCGCTCGCCGCTGTGACCGGTGCGAGCGATTTCACGGAAGCGCTCGCACGCGCGATGTTTGTCGTCGACGTGGTCGGTACGGAAGCGGTGCAACGCGAGACCGGCCGTGACAGCCACTAAGCTGGCTGTTGATGCGTCGACGCTCTACGCGGCATTCAAGATGCCGCCGGAACAGGCGACCGCGTTTCTGAAATCGAAAGGCGTCGTGGTCAGTGACGGCTGGACCGACCTGTGGCGCGAAGCCCATTCTCGCGCCTTTACCGTAGCTCAGTCGGCCGGCTTCGATATCGTCAGTGATGTCCACGATGCGCTCGTGAAGGCGCTCGAAGACGGGCAGACTTACGAGTCGTTCCGGCGCGATCTGGAGCCTGTCCTGCGTGCGAAAGGATCGTGGGGAAAGGCGATCGACGCCGACACGGGCGAGATCACCAGAATGTATCCAGGCACGACGCGTCCCGTTGAATACGGCACATCGGCGCGGCTCCGGCTGATCTACGAACAGAACGTCCAGACGGCCTACATGGCGGGGCGCTACCGTTCGATGATGCAGGCGGTCGATTTGCACCCATACTGGGCAGTACACCGCCGTCATGGACAGCCCGCACGCGTCCGACACACGCGGCCATGCACGGGCGCGTGTTCCGCTACGACGATGCGGCGTGGAGTGTGGCCTTTCCACCTTGTGGCTGGAACTGCCGGTGCCTCGCGATACCGCTGTCGGCAGCGGACCTGAGACGCGAAGGGCTGGACGTCGGAAGTGCAGACGGCAGGATTGAGGAAGTGAACGTGCTCAACCGGGCCGGCGAGCCGCGCCTGCTGCCCGATGGTCGGCCGATGACGGTGCGCCAGATCAGGCATGCCCGGCATGCAGCGACCCTTCCGGCCCGATCCCGGCTGGGATTACAACGCGGCGGCAGCTTATCCGGAGGTCAGGCGATGAGCATCGAAGGCGAAATCATTGGGGCAGAGGCGCTGCAGTCGATTCTGAGGCAACTTGCACAGCGCTCGGAAAATCCGGGACCCGCCATGAAGTCGGTAGCCGCGACATTGCTGCGCGAGACCGAGCGGATCTTCGCCCAGGAAGGCAAAGGCGTGGGGCTGGATGAAGCCTGGCAATCGCTGAGCGAAGTCACAATCCACCAGCGGGCGCTAGCAGCCTCGGGTGGTCGGCAGCACGGTAAGGATGGGCGCGAACTCAAACGCTACAGCCAGGCGGCAAATGGCCTGATGAAGATCCTGCAGCGAAGCAGCAAGCTCGCCGCTAGCATCGAGGCGTCATCGGACTCGCACGAGGCCCGTCTCGGAACCAACCGGGTGTACGCCAAAACCATGTTCTACGGCGCGAAGAAGGGGCAGTTCGGACGCGATGGGCGCAATCATCCGATCCCTTGGGGCGATATTCCTGCGCGACCGTATTTCCCGGTCAAGGGCTCCAGCAACAACTACCAGCTGACCGAACCGGCCGGGCGCGCGGTGATCGAGAACCTGATGGATTACCTCAAACCGTGACGTTGGGTGATTCATTCGTGACTTGCGCCCTGTGCAAGGCGTTTTCACAACGTCAATTCGAGATTGCCCGGGTTTATCCGAGAAAGTCCGATTTATCTCACCGGTTCCCTTGGAAATATCTCACCTCTCATCAGCCCGGCGAGCTGGTGGTGCGCACATCGACCGCAAGCATGAGTATCATGCGGGGTCGCGCACCGCTCCGGTGCGCCTTACCGACCAAGGATCGTCATGACTGTGGCCCCCGCCACCCTGGTGGCGCTGATCATCGGCACGCTGATTGTCGCGCTGTTGCCGATCGTTGCGTTCCGCTTGCTGAAATCCCCGATGAAACTGGATCGCCGCGACGCCATCGTCGGCATTGCGGCCTTCATGCTGTTCGCCACGCTGATCGAACGCGGCCTCTATACGCTCGCGTCGATGCTGTCGGGTGCTGTGCAATGGCTCTCGCAGCCGGTGGCCTTCGTCGCCTTCGGCATCGTGGTGACCGCCGTTATCGAGGAAGGCGGCCGCTATCTCGGCCTGCGTTTCGTCGAGCGCCGCTACGGCGCCTCGTCGGGCGATGCGCGCGGGCTTGGCTACGGGCTCGGCTACGGCGGCGCGCAGGTCTGGTTCGTCGGCGTGATCGTGCTGGGCCAGTGGGGCTGGCTGGTGTGGCTCGCGCGACGCGGCCAGCTCAACCAGCAGCTCTCGACCATGCCGCCCGATCTCGCGCTGCGCATCCAGATGATGCTGATCACGATGACGGCCTCGACCATCGTGGTGCGGGTGCTCGAATGCCTGGCCGCCTTCACCTTCCAGCTCGCCATGTCGGTGCTGGTCTGGTGTGGCGTGCAGGCGCGCAAGCGCTGGATCCTGCCGCTCGCGATCGTGCTGCACCCGATCGGCGACCTGCCGCTGATGGCCTTCAATGCCGGTGCGATTCCCGTGTCGACGATGGTCACGGCTTACGGCCTGATGCCCATGATTCTGATTGCCTCGCTGGTCCGCTGGTGCCGGGCGCCAACGCGCACCGCCTGAGCCCGCGATGGACGATTACCACTACGATTGCGCCAGCGCCGAGTTCGACACGCTCGCGCATGTGATCTGCGACCTGTTCCCGGAACAGACGAGTTTCGCCGAGCGCGGCGACGAGGCCGGGTGCTTCCTGCACGTGCAATGGCTGGGGATGCGTTTCGGCTCGGCACCCAAGCGCATGACGCTGACGCTGCGCATCGAGCCGGCAGCCTTCGCGCGTTACCTGGCGATGCGGCCGATGCAGCGCGCGCGAAGCCATGCGGTGCTGAGGGCCTATGTCGAGGCCTTCCTCGGCTCTCTCGAGGAGCGCCATGCGGCAGGCCAGGCGATCGAGCGCAATACCGAACTCGTGCTGGGCGAGGCATTCGCCTGAGCCGCTGCCGTTGCAGCGGCGGTTCCGGGGCGGCGGCATGAATCGTCGACGGCCTTGCCGCCGGTGCCTCTAAGGATCGCGATACGCCGCCCGGGAAGGACGGCGCTTATTGCGTCACGCGATAGACCTGCGCGAAACGCTGCGCCTGCATCACGCCGTAGCCGCCGGGCTCGTACTGCATGACCCAGTCGCCGGCCGCGCCGCGCAGCACGTCGCCGTTTTCCTAGCGCGCGATCGAGAATGCCGCCTCCATCCGTTTCGCCAGTGTACTGGATCCGGTTGTTTAGAGGCCAGTTCAAAAATACTGCTTGGTATGCCTGAAGATGTTCCAGCAGACGAGGGCGCAGCCGAATTTCAAGAATGCTTCGTGAATGTCAGCTCGACGATCGAAGCGCATGCCAAGACGACGGAAGTTGTGGAGCCACGAGTGAGTCCGTTCAACGACCCAACGGAATTTGCCTAGACCACTGCCATGTTCAGTGCGGCGCCTTGCGATCACCGGTTTGATGCCGCGTTCGCGCAATCGTTGACGATGCGGATCGGAATCGTAACCACGATCGGCATAGATGACCTTGGGTCTCTGAAGGG
>JAYFRX010000178.1:0-5748 GCA_040946945.1 Burkholderia sp.
ATCGCGTGACGTTGCCGGAAACCTTGCCCACCGACGGCACCACTACCCGTCCAGCGAACTTCTGCGCAGATCGCCCGCCTCCTCTGGCGTTTTGAAATTCCTATGCGTAAATTCCTATGCGTCGAGCTACGCCTTCGTCGCTGAGCCGCAGACCAACGGCATCGCCGAGCGTTTCAATCGGACCATGAAGGAGAAAGCCATCCACGGACGGCTGTTCAACAACGTTGAAGAAGTTCGTGCTGCCGCCGCGTTCAAGGACCGATACAATCGCGAATGGCGTCTCGAAAAATGGGCTTCAAGACACCCCTCGAAGCCCGTCAGGCACCGCTCTTGACACTTGCCGCCTGATCGCAAAATCGTGTCTAAACAACCCGATCCGGTACACATCGTCTACGCACGCGGTTCGATCGTCGCGCAGACATTCACGAAGCATTCTTGAAACTTGGCTGCTCCGCTCGGCTACTGGAATATCTTCAGGCGTGCTCAGCATGGCTTTTGAACTGTCCTCTTAGCCCATTCCGGGTCACTCCGCCGCCCGGAAGGTAATTGCAATATTCGCCGGCGTGCTTCCGTTGGTATCGGGCGGCAGCGGCGAGGCGGCCCGCAACGCGCCGACCACGGTTTTGTCCCAGGCCGAATTGCCGCTCGGCTTCACCACTGAGGTGCCGAGCACGTCGCCCGTCGGCGAGCAGCGGACCTGCACGCGCGTCACCAGCCCTTCGGTGGCACCGTTCCAGACGATGAACGGCCTGACGCGGCGCTTCACCTTGTCGGCATAGCCCGGCGAGGTGGCATTGCCGCCCGAGCCCGAACCCATGTCGCTCTTGGCCAGGCCGTCGCTGCCGCCCTGGCCGCCTGCCGCGCCCTGCAGCTTCGCGAGGCGCGTCTCGCGCTCCTTGTCGAGCTTGGCAAAGGCCGCCGCGGTGGCCTTTGCCTTGGCCGCCGCCTTCTCGGCCTCGGCCTTCTTCTGCGTGTCGGCCTGCGCCTGTTCCTTCTTGCGCTGCTGCTCGAGTTTCTTCTGTTCGGCGAGTTGTTGCTGGCGCAACTTGTCGGCCTGCTTCTGCTTCTCCGCGGCCTGCTGCTGGGCGAGCTGGGCCTCGCGCGCGGCCGCTTCCTGCTGCTGGCGGCGCTTCTGCTGCAGGGCGATCTCGGCATCGTCGTCCTGCACCGATGCCGGCGGCGGCGCGGGCGCGACGCGCACCGGCGGGGCAAGCGGCGGCACCGGAGAATCCGGCACCTCGGTCCACAGTTCGGCTTCCACGCCGGCCGGCGTGCTGTTCTGCCACTGCACGCCGCGGTATAGCAGGGCCACCAGCAGCACGTGCATCAGCGCCGCGAGCAGGAACGCGCGCCCCGTGCCGCCCTCTCGAGGCGGCCGCAGCGGTGGGGTGGTGAGGGTCTTGCGCCGATTCATTGCGATTTTACGAGGAGGCCCACGCGTTTCACGCCGCGCGCTTTGAGGTCCGACATGACGGTCATCACCTTGTCGTACTGCACCGTCTTGTCGGCCGCGATCACCACCGGCTGGTCGGGATGGTCGGCCTGGCGCGAGGCGATGAAGTCGTCGAGCTCGGCCTTGCTCATGGTGTCTTCCTGCGAAGCGCGGCCCCCCCCCCTATTGTAGCGCACGCTCATGCGGCCGTCGGCCTCGATATTGACCACCACGGGCGGCGTTTTGTCCTGCGGCACCGCCTTGCCGACGGTCGGCAGGTTGACGATCGAGGGGGCGACGAGCGGGGCCGTGACCATGAAGATCACGAGCAGCACCAGCATCACGTCGATGTAGGGCACGACGTTGATGTCGGCCATCGAGCGGCGCGAGCGACCGCCGTGCATGCGTGAACGAAGGGGAGTGCCGGCCATCGCGTGCTCCTTATTGGGCCTGGCGCTGCAGGATGTTCGAGAACTCCTCGATGAAGGTTTCGAAGCGGCTTGCCAGGCGATCGATGTCGTGAGCGTAGCGGTTGTAGGCCACCACCGCGGGAATCGCGGCGAACAGGCCGATCGCGGTGGCCACCAGCGCTTCGGCGATGCCGGGCGCGACGTTGATGAGCGTGGCTTGCTGTACGTTGGCCAGGCCGCGGAACGCATTCATGATCCCCCAGACTGTGCCGAACAGGCCGATGTAGGGGCTGACCGAGCCGACCGAGGCAAGGAAGGCAAGGTTGGCCTCGAGCATGTCCATCTCGCGCTGGAACGAGGCGCGCATAGCGCGGCGGGTGCCGTCGAGGATCAGCGAGGGATGGGAGCTGCGCTTTTCCTTGGCCTTCAGGAACTCACGCATGCCCGATTCGAAGATCCGTTCCAGCGAGCCGATCGTGTGGCGATTGTTCGCCGCGCTCTGGTAGAGCGCCTGGAGATCGCCACTGGACCAGAAATCGCGTTCGAAACGCTCGGTCTGCTTGCGCGCGCGACGGATCGCGAACCATTTGCGGAAGATGAACGTCCAGGACATCAGCGACAGCAGCAGGAGCAGCCCCATCACCGCCTGGGCGAGCACGCTCGCATTGAAGACGAGAGAAACGATCGACAGGTCTTTTGCAGAGTTCATAGGTGTGTGTTTGTCATGGCTTCTTGGTCGCCGCGCCGCTTCGGTGACGCTGGCACACGCTACGGGTCCGGCGTCCGGCGGTGCGTGGGGGGCTGCCCTCGGCTGCCGGCGTCGCTCCTTGCAGTGCCGTCGTTGGTCCCGAATCAGGGTCGCAAGTTCATCGGCTCTGTCTAAACGGTGCTCAGGCCCCGGCCGTTGACAGGCTTGGTACCGCGGGTCCCAGTTCCAGTGCATCGCGGACCGAGGGCGGAATGCCGGCGGGCCGCAGCGTCTCGCGATCGACCCAGCCGATGCGCCGGTAGGCCGTGACACCAGCAGCAGGTCGCCGAGCCAGGCTTCCTGCACGAAAATCAGCGGGGCGCGCCCAAAACGTTCGATTCCGGCTGACGTTCGTCAGCTGAGCGTCAAGCCGCGCGGCCCCCCCCGGTAGTCGATCGCCGGGTCGCGCACCACGAACATCGCGCCGGTCTCGGCGGCCAGGCACCGCTGGTCGAGGCCGCAGGCCCGCAGCCATTCGGTGCGGGCCCGCTCGAAGAACCGCCGGTAATTCGATGCCGCCGGCATCGGTGTCCTCGTAGTACACGGGAATCGGCCAGCCGAACAAGGGCGCGGCTTCGGACGGACGTTCGGGTTCGGTCATGGCGCGCATTCTACCGGAACGTTTCGCGCCGTTTCGTAACCAAATGTTGCGCGCGCAGCGGCCAAACCTGACGGGGCCTGCGCGACCGGCATCATTTCGACGATATTGACATTGACATGGGCCGGGCGCGTGGCGATCCAGTAGATCGTGTCGGCGATGTCCTCGGCCGTGAGTGGCTCGACGTTGGCATAGACGTTCGCCGCCTTCTTGTCGTCGCCGAGGAAGCGCGCATTGGAGAATTCGGTGCCGCCGCAGAGGCCCGGCGCGATGTCGGTCACGCGCAGCGGCGTGCCGAGCAGGTCGGTGCGCAGGTTCAGGCTGAATTGTCGGACGAATGAATTGGTCGCGCCGTAGACGTTGCCGCCCGCGTACGGGTAGGTTGCCAGCGACCGAGCCCAGGTTGAAGATATGGCCGCGGCCGCGCCCGATCATGCCGAGCAGCAGCGTGTGGGTGACGGTGACCAGGCCCGAACAGTTGGTGTCGATCATGGTCTGACACTCGTCGAAGCTGGCCCGCTGAGCGGGCTCGGTACCCAGCGCGAGGCCGGTGTTGTTGACCAGCACGTCCATCCCGCCGAAATCGACAGGCATAGGCCCTCCTGATTAGTTACTTGACTCCGAGCCCATCAACACACGGCGAGGATGAAGTTTTGTCGTAACGGCGGCCCCGAAGCAGGCGCGGCGCCATCGCGGGCAAATCGAAACGGCGGTTGAAACGGTAGGCGAATTCAGCGAGATAGCGATGGGCATATTGGGCGTGATTGATAGCGTGGTACGTGCCCTTGAGGGCCGTTTTCAGGTTGCCGAGCATCGTGTTGACCCAGCGAAACTCGGGGCGCTGCGCCGCCTGACGGCCACCGCCCGTGACATGGCGCTCATGACTGGCAGCCTTTTGCGTCACGCCGTCGAAACACCACAGGCCATCAAAAACGACCCACGCGGCGGGCATCAGGCTGCTGGCCGCCCAGACCTCAAGGGCCGCTTTGGTAAAGCCCGGCACGGGCGAGAGCCGCATATGAACAGAGGGCGGCCATCGTCGGAGGTCTGCACGGCCGCTACAAACGGCGTCTTGCCAGGCGCGCCACGCCCCAGCCTTACCGCCAGAGCGTTCCCCGCCCAGATACGCGTCGTCGACCTCGACCCGTTCGTCGAGCCGGCGTCGCTCTTCGCGCAGCCACATGGTTTCCAGCAACTTGTGCTTGATGAGCCAGACCGTCTTGTAGCTCACGCCCAGCTGGCGTTTGAGCCCCAGTCCGCTGATGGCGTTCTTGCTCTGCGTCACCAGGTAAATCGCCAGAAACCAGGTCGTCAGCGGCAATTTCGTCTTCTCGAATATCGTTCCGACGATCGACGAGCATTGGTACCGGCAGGACTGGCTCAGGCATTCCCACAGTCGCCGGCCGTTGTAGGCGCTGGCGTAGCGCACGCCCTTGCATCGAGGGCACACCCAGCCATCGGGCCAGCGAGACCCGACCAGCGCGGCCTCGCATTGCGCTTCGTTGCCGTACTGCTGCTGAAATTCTTTCATCGACAGACCGGCCTGAAACTGGATTCTGTTCATGGGCATGGCGCACGCTCCGTAAGAGGCCAGTTCAAAAAGACTGCTCGGTACGCCTGAAGCTATTCCAGCAGACGAGGGCGCAGCCGAATTTGAAGAATGCTTCGTGAATGTCAGCTCGACGATCGAAGCGTATGCGAAGACGACGGAAGTTGTGGAGCCACGAGTGAGTCCGTTCAACGAACCAACGGAATTTGCCCAGACCACTGCCATGTTCAGTGCGGCGCCTTGCGATCACCGGTTTGATGCCGCGTTCGCGCAATCGTTGACGATGCGGATCGGAATCGTAACCACGATCGGCATAGATGACCTTGGGTCTCTGAAGGGGTCGGCCGCGCGCGCCGCGGATCGGGGGAATCGCGTCGACGAGCGGCAGCAACTGGGTGACGTCGTTGCGGTTCGCGCCGGTCAGGATGGCGCTGATGGGAACGCCATTGGCATCTACGAGGATGGGGCGCTTGGAACCGGGTCGCGCGCGATCCGTGGGGTTCGGGCCAGTTTTTCGCCCGCCCCAACAGTTCGTACCGACGAGGAATCGACGGCAGCGTATGAAAGATCGATCTGCCCGGCTTCGCGCAACGTGTCGAGCAGCAGTTCGTGCAGTCGATCCCATACTCCTGCTTTGCGCCAGTCGTTCAGTCGTCACCAGCAGGTCGGGCCGGAGCCAAAGCCCAATAGGGTTGGCAGATGGTTCCATCGCAGACCGGTTGTCAACACGAACAGGATGCCATTCAACGCCGCCCGATCGGATACGCGGGCGGTGTCCGATTCGTAGTTGAAGGTTGGGACGGTGGGCTGCTGCCGGTTATGTGGACACTAAGTTAAGCTTTTCGAGCTTGCTCAAATTCAACGGGGCTGACGTACCCCAACGCCGAATGTCTGCGAGTCGGATTGTAGAAGCGTTCGATGTAGTCGAACACGTCTGAGCGAGCTTCTTCCCGCGTACGATAAACCTTGCGCGCAATGCGCTCGGTTTTCAGGCTACTGAAGAAGCTTTCC
>JAYFRX010000179.1:0-5722 GCA_040946945.1 Burkholderia sp.
CAGATGGTTCCATCGCAGACCGGTTTTCAACACGAACAGGATGCCATTCAACGCGGCCCGATCCGATACGCGTGGGCGACCAGGATGCTCTTTGGGCCGGGGCTTGGGCGGCGGCAGTAACGGTTCGATCAGTGTCCACAATTCGTCATCAATGATTGGAGCTTCCATCCCTTGGGTTCCGTTGTTCAGACATCCAAGGTTAACAGCTTGCCGAGAAAGTAAACAGCCCCTCATTGTTTTTTTGAATCGACCCCTAACTAATCAGGCAAGTTCAACGTTTACGCCTTCGTTGTGGATGACCGCTACATGAGGTATTTCAACGGCCTGCTAGAGAAGTGCCTCGACACATACGCCACCTCGCCAGCGGTGCACACATCGTCGCGGCGTCGCCAATGTAATCCAACGCCCATTCTTTTTTGTCGGCCACGATGACCCAGACCCATTCCGACTCCATTTCCGAATTCGTGACCGTGCGGGGCGCGCGCCTGCACGTGCGCCGCTGGGGGCGGCCCGGCGCGCCGGTGCTCTACATGCTGCACGGCTGGATGGACGTGGCCGCCTCGTTCCAGTTCGTGGTCGACGCGCTAGCCGGCGGCTGGCAGGTGATTGCGCCCGACGCGCGCGGCTTCGGGCTGTCCGACTGGCCGGTGGCCGCACAGGGCGGCGGCCATTACTGGTTCATGGACTACCTCGGCGATCTCGAGGCGCTGATCGACCATTACACGCCGAGCGGCGAGGTCAACCTGGTCGGCCACAGCATGGGGGCGAACGTGGTCTGCCTGTATGCCGGCGCGCGGCCCGAGCGGGTGCGCCGCGTGGTCGATCTGGAGGGTTTCGGGTTGGCACCCCAGCTGGCCTCGCAGGCGCCGCTGCGGCTGGCCTCCTGGCTCGACGAGCTGCGCGATCCGCCGCTCCTGAAGCCCTATGCTTCGCTCGGCGAGGTGGCCGAGCGGTTGATGAAGACCAACCCGCGGCTCGCGCCAGCGCGCGCGCGCTTTCTCGCCAACCACTGGGCACGCCGCGAGGGCGACGGCCAGTACCACCTGCTGGCCGATTCTGCGCACAAGCAGGCCGGGCCGCTGTTGTATCGGCTCGACGAGGTGATGGCGATATGGTCGCGGGTGCGCGCCAAGGTGCTGCATGTCGAGGCGGTCGATTCGTCGACGCTGCGCATGCTGGCCGGCCGGATCCCGCTCGACGAATTCCGCAAGCGCTTCGCCGCCTTCCCCGACTGGCGGGAAAAGACTATCGAGGAAGCCGGCCACATGGTGCATCACGACCAGCCAGAGCGGATCGCGGCGCTGATCAAGGTCTTCTGCGCCTGATACTGCGGACGGGCCTGGCTCTGCGGCGATCGTGCGGCGTTGCAGTAGAATGTCTGAATGTCCACGATTCCGACGATAAACGCCGATTTGCACTGTCATTCCAACGTCTCCGACGGTGCCCTGACGCCCGCCGAGGTTGCGCAGCGCGCGCACGCGGCGGGCGTCACGCTGTGGGCGCTGACCGACCACGACGAGGTCGGTGGCCAGTTCGCGGCGCGCGAGGCCGCGCAGGCGCTCGGCATGCACTATGTCTGCGGCGTCGAGATCTCGGTTACCTGGGCCTCGCGCACAGTCCACATCGTCGGTCTCAACATCGATCCGGCCGCGCCCGCGCTGGTCGACGGCCTCTATCGCACCCGCAACGGCCGCGCTGCGCGCGCGCTCGAGATGGGCGAGCGGCTCGCCGAGATCGGCATCCCCGGTGCCTACGAAGGGGCGCTGCGCTACGTATCGAACCCGGACGTTATTTCTCGCACGCATTTCGCGCGCTACCTCGTCGAGGCTGGCCATGCGGCCAGCACCTCCGAGGTGTTCGCGCGCTATCTCGGCGACGGCAAGCCCGGCTGCGTGCCGCATCGTTGGGCGAAGCTGGATGACGTGGTCGGCTGGATCCAGCAGGCCGGCGGCGAAGCCGTGATCGCGCATCCGGGCCGCTACGCCTGCACGCCGGTCGAGTTCGGCACGCTGTTCGGCGAGTTCATCGATTTCGGCGGCCGCGCAATCGAGGTCGTCACGGGCAGCCACACGCCCGACCAGTATCGCGAGTACGCGGACGTCGCGCGGCGCTACGGCTTCGAGGCGTCGCGCGGTTCCGATTTCCATGCGCCCGGCGAGAGCGTCGTCGAGCTAGGCAGTCTGCCGCCGCTGCCGCCGGACCTGAAAACGGTCTGGGAACGCTGGCTCTGACCCACGGCCGCGCCCGGCGCGCCATGCACGCGCGGGCGACGCCCACTTACCCACTGATCCCATGTCCCAGTACTTCAGGATTTACCCGGAAAATCGGCAGCCGAGGCTGGTGCGCCAGGCCGTTGAGATCGTGAGGCAGGGCAGCGTGATCGCCATTGCCGACCGACTCCAGCTATGCGCTGGCCTGCCATCTCGACGACAAGGCCGCGGTCGAGCGCGTGCGCAAGATCCGCGGGCTCGACGACAAGCCACTGCTGTCTTTGCTGGTGCGCGACCTGTCCGAGCTGGCCAATTTCGCGATGGTCGACAACCATCAGTACCGGCTGATCAAGTCGGTCACGCCGGGGGGCCCTACGTGTTCGTGCTGCAGGCCACCAAGGAGGTGCCGCGCCGGCTCTCGCATCCCTCGCGCAAGACCATCGGGCTGCGCGTGCCGTATCATGCGATTACGCTGGCGGTGATTGAGACGCTCGGCCAGCCGCTGCTCGGCATCACCCTGATCCTGCCGCCCGACAGCGATCCGCTCAACGATCCCGAGGAAATCCGCGAACGCCTGGAAAAGCAGGTGGATCTGGTAATCGACGGCGGTGCTTGCCCGCGCGAGCCCTCGACCATCGTCGACCTGCGCGGTGGACGCGCCGGTGCTGGTGCGCGCCGGCCGCGGTTCGCTCGAGCCCTGCGGGCTAAGAGGCCAGTTCAAAAAGACTGCTCGGTACGCCTGAAGATGTTCCAGCAGACGAGGGCGCAGCCGAATTTGAAGAATGCTTCGTGAATGTCAGCTCGACGATCGAAGCGTATGCGAAGACCGAACGGCTGTCGAAGCAGACCCGACAGCAGGTCGCCTCGGTCATGCGTGCCGCGTACAAGCTGCCGGCCGACGACGGCCTCGCTCGGCTGAAGCCCAGGCGGCATGGTTGAAGACCGACCATCCGGACGCGGCGGCCTCGCTGCTTGAGGGGCTTGAGGAAACGTTCACGGTCAACCGCCTGAACTTGACGCCGCGCCTGATCCGCAGCCTGGCGACGACGGAACCTGATCGAGAATCCGAACGGCGCGGTGCGCCGCGTCAGCGGCCGGGTCGACCGCTATCGCGATGTCGACATGGCGATGCGATTGGCGGCCACTGGCTTCCTAGAAGCTGAGAAGCGATTCCGTAAGCTTGGCGGTGCCGACGAGCTTTGGATGCTCGCCGTTGCCTTGCATCGTCCGACCGATAAACGCGTTGACCATGACTTGAAGTCCGCCTAACCTACGAAACCCTGCCGCCCCAACCTTCAACTACGAATGGGACACCGCCGCTTTCGACTCTAGCACGCCCAGCGGTCGCCAGGCGACCGACTCCGCCTCCTCCGACCCGATCCCCTTCGCATACCCCGCGCTTTTAGTCGCCGCGCAGCGGCTTACCTTGAGATAATACTGTCGCGGCTCTGTGCAACAATCTGCCCGCATTGAAGGGGAATCAGTATGGATACACTTCAAAACATGCGTGTGTTCGTGCGCGTGGTCGATGCGGGCAGTTTCACCGCGGCCGCCCAGCAGCTTAATTCGACGACCGCCTACGCCTCGCGGGCGGTATCGGACCTGGAAGCGCACCTGCGCACGCGCCTTCTGAACCGCACCACGCGGCGCATCGCGCTGACCGAGGCCGGCGAGCGCTACCTGCAGCGCTGCGCGCAAATCCTCGCCTATGTCGACCAGGCCGAGGCCGAGGCCAGCGACGCGCATGCGCGGCCCTTGGGCAAGCTCAAGGTGCATTGCATGACTAGCATGGGCCAGCACTACACGGTACCGCTCGCGGCGCGCTACCGGCAGCACTACCCGGAGGTGCAGGTGGACTTGACGCTGGCGCAGCGGCTGCCCGACCTGCTTGATGAGGGTTTCGACGTGTCGATCGTGGTCGGCCGCGAGCTGCCCGATTCGGGGCTGGTATCGCAGCGGCTCGGCGAGACCTTCAGCGTGGTCTGCGCCTCTCGCGACTACCTGGAGCGGCACAGCGCGCCGCGCGAGCCGGGCGACCTCGACGCCCATACTTGCCTGGGCATGGTGGCACCGGGTTTCCAGTGGGACGAATGGACCCTGCTCGGGCCCAAGGGCGAGGAGACCCTGTCGGTCGCCTCGCCGCCGTTCAGCGTCAACGTCGCCGAAGCGCTGGCGGTGGCGATCCGCGAGGGGATGGGCATCGGCGTGCTGCCGCTCTATACCGCGATCACCGGTCTGCGCAACGGCAATTTCATGCGTGTGATGCCCGAATATCGCTCGCACGTGATGAACATCTACGCGCTTTATCCCTCGCGCCAGTATCTCGACGCAAAAATCCGCACCTGGGTCGATTTCATGCGCGAATCGCTGCCTGCCACGCTCGAGGCCGACATTACCGCGCTCGAGCAATTCACCCACGAAACCTGAATAGAGGGGACCGTCGAAAACCGTTCGGGCACGCCGGAACTACAGCCTGACGTTTCTTTGCAGTGAGGCAACATTTTTCCTGATTAGTTACTTGACTCCGAGGCCATCAACACAAGGCGCGGATGAGGTTTTGTCGTAACGGCGGCCCGAAGCAGGCGCGGCGCCATCGCGGGCAAATCGACACGGCGGTTGAAACGGTAGGCGAATTCAGCGAGATAGCGATGGGCATATTGGGCGTGATCGATAGCGTGGTACGTGCCCTTGAGGGCCGTTTCAGGTTGCCGAGCATCGTGTTGACCCAGCGGAACTCGGGGGCGCTGCGCGGCCTGACGGCCACCGCCCGTGACATGGCGCTCATGACTGGCAGCCTTTTGCGTCACGCCGTCGAAACACCACAGGCCATCGGAAACGACGCAAACGGTGGGCATCAGGCTGCTGGCCGCCCAGACCTCAAGGACCGCTTTGGCAAAGCCCGACACGGGCGAGACCCCATGAACAGAGGGCGGCCATCGTCAGAGGTCTGCACGGCCGCTACAAACGGCGTCTTGCTGGGCGCGCCACGCCCAGCCTTACCGCCGGAGCGTTCCCCGCCCAGATACGCGTCGTCGACCTCGACCCGTTCGTCGAGCCGGCGTCGCTCTTCGCGCAGTCACATGGTCTCCAGCAACTTGTGCTTGATGAGCTAGACCGTCTTGTAGCTCACGTCCATCTGGCGTTTGAGCTCCAGTCCGCTGATGGCGTTCTTGCTCTGCGTCACCAGGTAGATCCCCAGAAACCAGGTCGTCAGCGGCAATTTCGTCTTCTCGAATATCGTTCCGACGATCGACGAGCATTGGTACCGGCAGGACTGGCTCAGGCATTCCCACAGTCGCCGGCCGTTGTAGGCGCTGGCGTAGCGCGTGCCCTTGCATCGAGGGCACACCCAGCCATCGGGCCAGCGAGACTCGACCAGCGCGGCCTCGCATTGCGCTTCGTTGCCGTACTGCTCCTGAAATTCTTTCATCGACAGACCGGCCTGAAACTGGATTCTGTTCATGGGCATGGCGCACGCTCCGTAAGCATCTGGCGAACGATACTTCGTTTCA
>JAYFRX010000180.1:0-5705 GCA_040946945.1 Burkholderia sp.
CCGAAGGGTTTGCCTGTCGCGGAGATCGTGTGGCTCATGTCGACGAGTTCCGGACGATCAAAGGGCGGCGCTCCTGCCGCTCGCGCTCCATGCGCAGCATTTCGACCTCCATGGTCAGTTCGCCGACACGATGCACGGCTTCCTTGAGCTTGACTTCCAACGGATTGGTCTGGCGGACTTCAAACCGGCTGGGATGCCTGCCAGGGCGAGTTCGCGCCATTGTTCGAGCTCGGCGATCGTGACGCCAACTTCGCGAGACGCCGCGTCAATCGATTCGCCGCCCAGCAAGCGCAGGACAACAGCGCGTTTGCGCCCGGGGACGGACCAGCGCTTGAATTCGGCGGCGCTGGCGGCGCCTGCGCAACTTCCTGAACGGCTACCTTCTTCAACATCTCAGACTCCAGTTTGGATACATTTGACCCCAAATCTGTGTCTAGAAAAACCGGAGCCGACGCAGGAGACGACATCCGCGTGTCCCGCGCCCGTGTCTCGCGGCTGTCCGCCAAAACGGCCTGCTTTCCGCCCCATCGGCAACCGCAGAAACCGCCCAATGCTCACGATGGTCGAATGACGACTGATCGACCTAACGAGATGTGGGGCGCCGATGGCGCCAAGGTTCAAACCGTCGATGAGGGCCTGGTCTGGATCTTCGCTGCGGTTGATCATTGCGACGCGGCGTGTGTTGGCATCCACGTCACCAAAGTGGGCGACCGCTTTGCCGCACTCGAGCCAATCAGCCAAGGGGTGCGCGAGCAGTTCGGATCGGTCGAAGCTGATGCCGGCCGCGGACTGTCCCTGCGAATGGATCACGGCTCCCAGTACAGGTCGGACGATTTCCGCGCCCAGCTCAAGTTCTGGGGGATTACGCCGAGCTACGCTTCGTCGCTGAGCCGCAGACCCACGGCGTCGCCGAGCGTTTCAATTGGACCATGAAGGAGCAAGCCATCCACGGGCGTCTGTTCAACAACGTTGAGGAAGTTCGTGCTGCCGCCGTCGCGTTCAAGGATCGATACAATCGCGAATGGCGTCTCGAAAAACTGGGCTTCAAGACACCCCTCGAAGACCGTCAGGCACCGCTCTTGCCACTTGCCGCCTGATCGAAAAATCGTGTCTAAACAACCGGATCCGGTACACAGTGCAGGCTGTTTTTTTGAGCGTCGAACCAGCGCGATGACGGGTGCGACTCGATCGCCAAACACGCCGTGGATCTCTTGGAGAGAACGGAATCCTTCGAAGCGGTACGCGTCGGACAAACGCTTTCGTTTGCGTGAAGTAGCCATCGCGAAATTGTCCCATCTTTTTCACAACATCCGAATCTCGCCCCCCTCCCACATTCGCTATCAGGCGTTTTCATGACGAAATTTACCCACACGATTCCGCGAAGACCCATCGATCGCTTACGTCAAAACAGGAGAAACGGGCCGGATCGACGGCCCTCGTCAAGTCGTGAAGACGAACAGCACGAGGCCGATTACCATCACGATCAGGCCGCCGATCTGGATATGATGGGGCGGCCGCTCCGCTAGTCTACGAAAGGTGTCGCGCCAGGCGGCCGGAAACACGAACGGGAACGCGCCTTCGATGATCAGCATCAGCGCGAGAGCGAGCAACAGCGAACCGGCCAGATCCATGCGGTATCGAGGGCGCTGCCCCTTCTCAGCGTCAGTGTTTGCGGGGAACGGGAGCCGGCCCCGCGGGAGCACCACCGCCCGTCGGGCTGCGCATGAATCGGAAGAACTCGCTGTCCGGATCGACGACGATCACGTCGTTCGCATGAAAGGTATTCCGGTACGCCTGCAGGCTTGCATAAAACTGGTAGAACTGCGGATCGCGGCCAAAGGCTTCGCCGGCGATCGAGGCGGCCTTCGCATCGCCCTCGCCTTTGATCTGCTGGGCCAACTGGTAGCCGTCCGCGAGGATCTGCTGTTGCTGGCGGCCCGCCTCGGACTTGATGCGCTCCGCATCGGCCGCGCCTTCCGCGCGCTCGGTATCGGCACGCTCGCGCTCGGCCACCGACATGCGGCGATAGGCCGCTTCGGCCGCGGCGGTGGGCAGGTCCACGCGCAGCAGCGATACGTCGGCGATCTCAACGCCGTAGTCTGCGGCCGCGGTCTGCAGCGAGCGCTTGGCCTCGTCGGCGATGGCCTGCTGTGCGCCGATCGCATCAACCAGCGAGCGCGTCGAGAACGCCTGCGTCAGCGCGGCCTTCAGCGAGGCCAACAGCGGATCCACCGCATCGCGCAGGCCGGCTTCAGTCTTCGCGTAATACTTGAGCGGATCGGCGATCCGGTAGCGCACCGCCGGGCTGACCAGCACGTCCTGCTTGTCGGCCGTGGTGCAGATCTGCGGATCGGCCCATTCGAGCGTCTGCAGGCGCGTGTCGACCAACACGGACGTCTGAAGCGGTGCCGGCAGTTTCGCGTGCAGACCGGGACCGAGCAGGGTCGGTTCGCCGTCGCCGCGAGCGGACAGCACCGCCGCATGGCGCTGATCGACGACAAACACCGTGGACGACGCGACAAACGCGACCACGACAAGCGCAACCACGACAAGCGCAACGATTCGATTCATGTGTGGGCTCCGCTTTACTCCAAATCGTCTTCGCGCGACCGGCTGCGGAACGCCTCGCGCGATCGCAGTGGATCGTTGCCGGGCGCCGCGCTGGCGGCATTGGCGGCCGGCGCGGCACTGCTGGCGGTTTCGGTCGCGCGCTGGCGCTGCTGCTCGACGATCTTGTCGATCGGCAGGTAGACCAGGCTGTTGCCGCTCTTGTTGCCGATATAGACCTTGGTGACCTTCGAATAGATGTCCTGCATGGTGTCGAGATACATGCGCTCGCGCACCACCGCCGGCGCCTTCTCGTACTTCGCATAGACCTGCTTGTAGCGATCCGCGTCGCCCTGCGCCTGTGTCACGACGCGATCGGCATAGGCCTTCGCGTCGTCGACCAGCTTGGCGGCGTCGCCGCGCGCGCGCCGCAGCAGATCGTCGGCATAGGCTTGCGCCGCGTTCTTCGCCGCATCGCGCTCCTGGCGTTCCTTGCCGATCTCGTCGACCGCAGCCTGCACTTGTTCGGGCAACTGCACGGCCTGGATCACCACGCCCGTCACCACCAGGCCGGTCTGCTCGCGATCGAGATCGCCCTGGATCACCGCGCTCAGCTGGTCGCGATCGGCATCCGTCACCTCGCTGGCCGCCGCGGCACCAACGATGCGGCGAATCGCCGCCTGCGCCGACTGGCGCACGGCGAATTCGGGATCGACGGTACGGAACAGGTAATCGGTGGCGGAGCGGATCCGGTACTGGACGATGAAGCGCACATCGACGATGTCGCCATCGTGCGTGAGCATCGAGGCGTCCTTCACGTTCGCGATGCGCACCACGTTGTTGCGGCCGATTTCGGTGGCATGGACCTGGGCCGTATCAACGATCTCATGCGACTCGAACGGATACGGCAGGCACCAATGCACGCCCTGGCCCACCGTGC
The DNA here is from genome assembly GCA_040946945.1 of Burkholderia sp. GTDB lineage: Bacteria > Pseudomonadota > Gammaproteobacteria > Burkholderiales > Burkholderiaceae > Burkholderia. The sequence goes on from JAYFRX010000180.1 coordinate 3,488, forward strand.
CGCGATATTCGCCGAACTGAACCACCACGCCGGTCTGGCCGTCCGGCACCACGAACACGCCGCTGCCAGCATAAACGGCGATCAGCACGCCAATCACAATGCTGACGCCGACCCTCGCCGCGCGCCCGTTGTCGGGACGGAAGCCGCGATTGCCGCCACCCTTGCCCCCGAACAGGCCTGCCAGGTGCCGGTTGAAATTGCGCCACATTTCGTCGAGATCGGGGGGGGCTTTGCCGTCGGGCTGCGGACGCTTCGAGTCGTTCTTGCGGGACTTGTCACCATTGCCCTCGCCGCGACCCCAGCAGGGATCGTTGATCGACAGCATCGGGCGCTTGCGCAGCCAGGAACTCCGCTCGTTGTAATCGTTCACCTGAGTTTGTTCACCAGATTGGGCCTCGACTGTGCCGGCAGACTACCGGTCAGTGCCCGTGTTCGGAAACCGCGTGGTCGTCGTGCGGTTCGGTCAGCCCGCTGCCATCGAACCGGACGGCGAGCTCGGGCAGCAACCCCGTGCCGGCAAGCGCATCGCTGCTCGCGATTTCGGCAATGGCGGCACGCAGCGTACCGAGCCCCTGACCCGTGCGCTCAAAAAAATTCATAGTACCATACTCATCGCCCGCTCGACCGCGCCTCCACGGGCCGCCAACTCGGGCACGGCGTCGATTTTGTTGAACACCAGCACCTGCCGAATCGCGTCCGCGCCGATCTCGTGCAGCACGTCGTTGACCTGCTCGATCTGTTCGAGCCGAACCGCGCTGGAGGCATCGACCACGTGCAGCAGCAAGTCAGCGTGGATGGTTTCCTCGAGCGTGGAGCGGAACGCGGCAACCAGTTGGTGGGGCAGCTCGCAGATGCAACCGACCGTGTTGGACAACCACGATCTGGCCGACCTCGTCGCCGAGATAGACGCGCCGCGAGGTGGTGTCGAGCGTGGCGAACAGCTGGTCGGCCGCATAGGCCTGCGCCTTGGTCAACGCATTGAACAGCGTCGATTTGCCCGCGTTCGTGTAACCGACCAGCGACACCGACATGGTGCGGTTGCGGTTTCGCTCACGCTCGCACCGCTGCGTGTTGTGCTGGCAACACAGCTGTTGTGCTGGCAACACAGCTTGTCGAGCCGCGACTTCAGCATCTTGATGCGCTCGCCGAGCAGCCGGCGGTCGGTTTCGAGCTGCGTTTCGCCGGGACCGCGTAGGCCGATACCGCCCTTCTTCCGCTCCAGGTGGGTCCAGCAAGGCCCGTATCAGCCGCGCCGACAGATACTGCAGCTCTGCGCAAGCTCGACCTGCAGCTTGCCTTCGTGGCTACGGTAAACGATCGATAAACTCGCTCTGACGGCTTTAACGGCAGCGAGGTACGCCTGGCATTTTCATTCGAGCTGGAGATGCCATGGATGCCCATGTCGAAGCGTCGGATCTTGCAGGCGTAAGGTTGTCGTCGTACGCGAGGGAGCGCGGGCTTGCCGTGCAGGCTTTGTATCAGGCGTGCCGGCGAATGCGAGACGAGGCGGCGCGCAAGCGTGCGGAGCCGAGCCCAGAACCAGCCTCGCCGTTCATGGAAGTCAAAGTGGGTACGGCGTCGGTCGAGCCGGGCCCCGGCGGCGACCACGACGCCAGGTGCGCGGAGGTGAGCGCATCTGCCCAACGGGGTGACCGTCGAGCTGCTGGTCGCGATGATGGACGGGTTGGGGAGGACGGCATGTTCCGCTTCGACGAAGATCTGAAGGTGTACCTGAATCGCGACGCTGTTGACTTTCGCAAGAGAATCAACGGCCTGTCAGCGCTGGTAGCGCAGTCGATGAAGCTCGATCGGTTCGATCGGGCGGGGTACGGGTTCCGGAACCGAAGGGCCGATCGCATCAAGCGGCTGCTGTAGGAGCGCAACGGATTTCCTGATTATGTTACTTGACTCCGAAGCAGGCATGAAACCAAGTATCGTTCGCCAGATGCTTACGGAGCTTGCGCCATGCCCATGAACAGAATCCAGTTTCAGGCCCGGTCTGTCGATGAAAAAATTTCAGGAGCAGTACGGCAACGAAGCGCAATGCGAGGCCGCGCTGGTCGAGTCTCGCTGGCCCGATGGCTGGTGTGTCCTCGATGCAAGGGCACGCGCTACGCCAGCACTTACAACGGCCGGCGACTGTGGGAATGCCTGAGCCAGTCCTGCCGGTACCAATGCTCGGCGATCGTCGGAACGATATTCGAGAAGACGCAATTGC
>JAYFRX010000181.1:0-5701 GCA_040946945.1 Burkholderia sp.
AACCGACCTGTGCCGCGTATGGGGTGGCAAGGACGGGGTGGGCTCAGCCTGGCTTTGGTGATCGATTGCAGCGCGCGCCAATTGCTTGGCTGGCCCCTGTCACGGACCGGCAAGGCCAGTACAGCGTTGGCCGCACTGGAGCAGGCGCTGATCACGCGCTACGGCACGCTGGGCCGAGTGCAGTAGCCTTTCTTGCTGCGTTCCGACAACGGCCTGGTATTCACCAGCCGCGACTACACGCGTCTGGTGCGCAGCTACCGCTTGAAGCAGGAGTTCATCACTCCGCACTGCCCACAGCAGAACGGGATGGTGGAACGGGTGATCCGGACGCTGAAGGAGCAATGCGTGCACCGGCATCGTTTCGAAAGCCAGACCCACGCCCTGCGGGTGATCGCTGACTGGATCGCCTTCTACAACCAACAACGCCCCATCAGGCGCTGAAGATGATGACCCCGGATGCCGCCTACGCCGCTACATTAACCCCATGACCTGAGCAGGAATCGGTGGGTCATTACAACTCCTCGAAGCCCGTCAGGCAGCGCTCTTGCAACTTGCCGCCTGATCGCAAAATCGTGTCTAAACAACCCGATCCGGTACACAGTTCACCTCTTCGTCGAAACAATCGACTCCCCCCATGCAGATTCTGATCGCTACCATCGCTGCCTACCTGATCGGCTCGGTGTCGTTTGCTGTCGTCGTCAGCGCCTTGATGGGCCTCGCCGATCCGCGCGCCTACGGCTCGAAGAACCCCGGCGCCACCAACGTGCTGCGCAGCGGCAACAAGAAAGCCGCGATCCTGACCTTGCTCGGTGACGCCTGCAAGGGCTGGCTAGCGGTCTGGCTGGTGCGGCACTTCGGGATCGGCGGCGAGATCAGCGTGGCCATGGCCGCGATCGCCGTGTTCCTCGGTCACCTCTATCCGATCTTCTTCCGCTTCCAGGGCGGCAAGGGCGTGGCCACGGCGGCCGGCGTGCTGCTGGCGATCTCGCCGGCGCTCGGCGTTGCTACATTGCTGAGCTGGCTGGTGATCGCGTTCTGCTTCCGCTACTCCTCGTTCGCGGCCCTGGTGGCAGCCGTGTTCGCACCGATCTTCGATGCCTGGCTGTTCGGCACGCGCGACAATCCGGTCGCCTGGGCCGTGCTGGCCATGAGCCTGCTGCTGATCTGGCGCCACCGCGCCAATATCTCGAAGCTGCTAAAGGTCCAGGAAAGCCGGATCGGCGACAAGAAGAAACCGGCCGAGCCGTAGAGCGGCGATTGAAACAGCGCGCCCATAAAAAAACGGCGCGAGGCAGCAGGCCAGGCCCGTGCCGCACGCCGTTGATCTTGCCGGCGGATCGGGTTCGATTAGTCGCGGAAGTTGTTGAAGTCCAGCGGGGTGTCGGCGACTTCCTTGCGCAGCAGTGCAATCACGCGCTGCAGGTCATCGCGCTTGGCGCCCGACACGCGCACCGCGTCGCCCTGGATGCTGGCCTGCACCTTGATCTTGCTGTCCTTGACAGTGCGCACCACGCGCTTGGCCAGGTCGCCCGTCACGCCTTTCTTGATCGTGACGGCCTGCTTGAGCTTATCGCCGCCGATCTTGTCGACATTGCCGTAGTCGAGAAAACGCACGTCGACATTGCGCTTGGCCATCTTGCTGATCAGCACGTCCTTGATCTGGCCGAGCTTGAAATCGTCGTCGGCGAACAGGGTCAAATCCTGTTCCTTGTGCTCGACGCGCGCGTCGGAGCCTTTGAAGTCGAAGCGCGTCGAAATTTCCTTGTTCGACTGCTCGACAGCATTCTTCACTTCGATCATGTTCGCTTCGGAAACGACGTCGAACGATGGCATGCTGTTCTCCCTATAAAACATGCTGGCCGCGCGATGCGTGCGCGGCCACTCGCTATAATTGTAGACTGATCGCCATTTTACCGATGCCTCCCGCGTTTTTCCCAAGGCCGCCGCTCACGCCGGCGCGGCCCGCGAACGCCGCGCGTCCCCTGCCGCCGATGTCCGATTCCGCTCCCGCCGCCGTTCCGCCGCATCTGTCCACCCCAGCATGGGAGGCCGCCGGCCCGCCCGAGGTGCTGCCCGACTACCCCCTGCGCGAGCACAACAGCTTCGGCTTCGCAGTGCGCGCGCGCTGGGCGGCGCGCGTCGACACGCCGGCCGGCTTCGCCGCCGCGGCGCGCGACCCGCGCGTGGCCGGGTTGCCGGTTCTGGTGCTCGGCGGCGGCAGCAACGTTGTGTTCACGGGCGACGTCGATGCGCTGGTGCTGATCAACGGCGTGCGCGGCCGCGCGCTGCTGCGCAAGGACGACGAGGCCTGGTACGTGGAGGCCGGCGGCGGCGAGAACTGGCACGAGTTCGTGGCCTGGACCCTGGAAGCCGGCATGCCGGGGCTCGAGAATCTCGCGCTGATCCCGGGCACGGTGGGTGCCGTGCCGATCCAGAACATCGGTGCCTACGGCATCGAGATGCGCGAACGCTTCGCATCCCTGAAGGCGGTCGATCTGGCCACCAGCAGGATCGTCGAGTTCGATGCCGAGGCCTGCGCGTTCGGCTATCGCGACAGCGTATTCAAGCAGGCCGCGCGAGACCGCTTCGCGATCGTCTCGGTCACGTTCCGGCTGCCTAAACAATGGACGCCGCGCTGCAACTACGCGGATGTCTCGCGCGAATTCGCCGCGCGCGGCATCGTGCCGGCCGAGGCCAGGCCGCGCGACGTGTTCGATGTGGTGGTGGCGATCCGGCGCGCCAAGCTGCCGGACCCGGCCGTGCTCGGCAATGCGGGCAGCTTCTTCAAGAATCCCGTGATCGGGGCCGAGCAGTTAGCCGCGCTGCGGCAGCGCGAACCGGAGCTGGTCTCGTATACGCAGCCGGACGGGCGCGTCAAGCTGGCTGCAGGCTGGCTGATCGATCGTTGCGGCTGGAAGGGCCGCGTGCTTGGCGCGGCGGCCGTCCATGACCGCCAGGCGCTGGTGCTAGTCAATCGCGGCGGTGCCACCGGTGCCGAGATCCTGGCGCTGGCGCGCGCGATCCAGGCCGACGTGCAGGCGCGATTCGGCGTCGAGCTCGAGGCCGAGCCGGCCGCGATCTGAGCCGCCCGCGCCGGTTGCGCCGGCGATTCGCCACGCAATGAACATGAAAAGCCCCCGCAGCGCGAGGCGCGAGGCTTTTGCTTGCTGCGCCGGCCGGGCAGGGCTCAGTGGTTGAGCTTGCCGAGCAGCAGGAATTCCATTAGTGCCTTTTGCACGTGCAGGCGGTTCTCCGCCTCGTCCCAGACCACGCTCTGCGGGCCGTCGATCACGCCGGCCGTGACTTCCTCACCGCGGTGGGCGGGCAGGCAGTGCATGAATAGCGCATCGGGATTGGCGAAGCCCATCATCTCTTCGTCCACGCACCAGTCGGCGAAGGCCTGCTTGCGCACCTCGTTCTCGGCCTCGAAGCCCATGCTGGTCCATACGTCGGTGGTGACCAGGTCGGCGTCGCGGCAGGCTTCGTTCGGATCCGAGTAGATCTCGTAGGCCGAGGCGTTGTCCGCGTCGACCAGCTTCATGTCGAGCGTATAACCGGGCGGCGTCGACAGGCGCAGCTTGAAGCCGAGGATCTTGGCCGCCTCGATCCAGGTGTAGAGCATGTTGTTCGCATCGCCCACCCAGGCCACCGTCTTGCCGCGGATCGGGCCGCGGTGCTCGTAGTAGGTGAAGATATCGGCCAGCACCTGGCAGGGATGGTATTCATTGGTCAAGCCGTTGATCACAGGCACGCACGAGTTGTCGGCGAAGCGCTGGATGATATCCTGCTCGAAGGTGCGGATCATGATGATGTCGACCATCCCCGAGATCACCTGTGCCGAATCCTCGACCGGTTCGCCGCGCCCGAGCTGCGTGTCGCGCGTGCTCATGAACACCGCGTGGCCGCCGAGCTGGAAGATACCTGCCTCGAACGAGAGCCGCGTGCGCGTCGAGTTCTTCTCGAAGATCATCGCCAGCGTGCGGTCGTGCAGCGGGTGGTAGGTCTCGTAGTTCTTGAATTTGCGCTTCAGCATGCCAGTACGTTCGAGCACGTACTCGTAGTCTTCCAGCGAGAAATCCTTGAACTTCAGGTAGTGACGAATGGTTTTGGCGGTCATGAAACGAAACGCGGCGGGCACCGTCGGGAGGTGGTAACCCGGACCAGCATAAAGGATTTTACCGGCTTTGACGAGCCGCGCCGGCGGGGCCGGATGCGCCCTCGTGCAGCTCCGCGCGGGCGGTGCCCAGGCACCGGAGTGTAAGCGATCCGTGAACCCGCCCCTTGGGCCGCGACGGCCGATCGGCTAACGATTAGGTCTTCGGTTTGCGAGCGGGCTTGCCAAGCTTCCAAGGCAGCAGCGCTTCGTAGTCGTCGACCATTTGCGCGAGCGGCAGCGCCTTGAACAGGTCGATGGGGTACTGATAGACGTCGACGTTGTTCGCCTTGCAGGTTTCGATCAGCGAGTACAGATTCAGGCTCGCCTTCGGCTCCAGCCACCCTGTCGCTGAACGGCCACAGTTCTTGCTTCCGAGCACAAACGGACGGATCGAATTCTCACAGGCGTTGTTGCATATCGGCCAGGCCTCGTTCTCAATGTAGCGACACAGCTTCGGCCACCGGTTCCCGAGATATCCCAGCACCTGTCCCAGCTTGCCGCCGGGCAGCGTAGTCTCGAGATGCTCTCCAGCAACGCTTTGATCTTGCCCAGCGCCATGCGGCTATAGCGGTAGCGCAGTCGCTGGCAGCGCGTCGGCGCATGGCGTGCCCACTCTTCAGCCGCATACCGCTTGCCGATCAGATGCAGAAAGCGATTGACGATCAACATCGATTCCATTGCCGGCAGCCGCTTCCCGCATCCGGAGATCGTTGGCGACCATCCTGTGCACGACACCGTCGTCAAGCGCTGTCGCCACCTGAACGTCTTCCAGCACGACTGCTACCTCAAAGTACGCAACACACCGGCGGCGTCCCCTTCGTAGTTGAAGGTTGGGGCGGCAGGGTTTCGTAAATTAGGCGGACTTCAAGTCATGGTCAACGCGTTTATCGGTCGGACGATGCAAGGCAACGGCGAGCATCTAGAGGTTCGTCGGCACCGCCGAGCTTACGGAATCGCTTCTCAGCTTCCAGGAAGCCAGTGGCCGCCCATCGCATCGCCATGTCGACATCGCGATAGCGGTCGACCCGGCCGCTGACGCGGCGCACCGCGCCGTTCGGATTCTCGATCAGGTTCGTCGTCGCCAGGCTGCGGATCAGCCGCGGCTCAGGTCCAGGCGGTTGACCGTGAACGTTTCCTCAAGCCCCTCAAGCAGCGAGGCCGCCGCGTCCGGATGGTCGGTCTTCAACCATGCCGCCTGGGCCTTCAGCCGAGCGAGGCCGTCGTCGGCTGGCAGCTTGTACGCGGCACGCATGACCGAGGCGACCTGCTGTCGGGTCTGCTTCGCCAGCCGTTCGGTCACGTTGCGAATCTTGTGGGTCCGGCACCGCTGGACGTGAGCACGTTCGCCGAACACTGCCTCGATCGCTGAGCGCAGCGCCTTGGACCCATCAATCACGAACAGATAGTCCCGGTCGGTCGCCAGCCCCCGTTCGATCAGGCTATTCAGCAGATCTTTAACGACTTTGGCGTTCTCGCTCGAACCGCTCACCAGCCCCATCAAATGCTTCTGGGCGTCGCTCTCGACGCCAATCGCGGTGAGAATGT
>JAYFRX010000182.1:0-5693 GCA_040946945.1 Burkholderia sp.
GAGTGCCCATAGTTCGTCGTCGAGTATCGGCTTGGCCATGTCCTTTTCGTCGTCGAAACAATGAAAAGGTTAACAGCATTCATCGAGAGCTAACAGCCCCTTCGTTCATTTTGTTAAGGGCTCTTAGTCAGTTGCGAGCGCTCGTCCTCGCGCAGCGCCAGTTCGGCCTTCGGTCGTCCCATCGGCATGCTGGTACCTCACGTTCCATGGATACCGGCATGCTACGTGAACGTAGATTAGTTAACAATCGAACGGAACACTAGCCGCCTTCAACGCGCGCAAGCTGGTGGTGGACGCGATCCCGCCCAACCTGCACCATGCCGTGTCCTGCGGGATCGGCCTGTTCATCTGCCTGATCGGCCTGATCAACGCCAAGTTCGTGGTCGGCGATCCGGTCACCGTGGTGCATGCTTCCTCACTGAACCCGGTGATCGTGACCTTCCTGATGCTGTTCACCTGCAAGCGCCACGAGATCAAGCCGGCGATGTGGATCGTCGCCGCGCTGTCCGGCGTGCTGCTCGTGCAGCTGTGATGCCGCGCCTCACCCTTTCAATGCTGGAGTTCCGCTCACGATCCAAACCGCCTTCCGCGCCCGGCTGCTGACCTTTCGCGGCGACCCGGCCCGTGCTTCCGACGCCGCCGTGTTCGAGGACGACGGCCTGCTGATCGTCGAGGATGGCCGGGTGGTGGGGTGGCCGGCGCGTACGCGGCGCTGGCCGGCTGCCTCGCGCCCGAGACGCGGCTCGTCACGCTGCGCGACAAGTTGATCGTGCCCGGCTTCATCGATACGCAAATCCACTACCCGCAGACCGACATGATCGCGTCGCCGGCACCGGGGCTGCTGTATCCTGGCTCGACACCTACACCTTTCCGACCGAGGGGCGCTTCGAGGATCCGGAGCATGCGCGCGAGGTGGCCGGCTTTTTCGTCGAGCAGCTGCTGGCGAGCGGCACCACCACGACGCTGGTCTACTTGCACGGTGCACAAGCAAGTCGGCCGATGCCTTCTTCGAGGCCAGGAACCTGCGCATGATCGCCGGCAAGGTGCTGATGGGCCGCAATTGCCCGGCATTTCTGCGCGACACCGCGCAATCGGGACACGACGACAGCGCCGAGCTGATCGCGCGCTGGCAAGGGCGCGGGTGCCAGATGTACGCGCTCACGCCGCGTTTCGAGCCGCCATCCCGACGTGTTCGTGCAGGCCACGTGGCCGAAAACGTCGACGAGGTAAAGTCGGCGGCCACGCTGTTCCCCGGCCATCGCACAGCTCTGCGTTGACATCTACGATCGCCACGGCCTGCTGCGCCCGCGCGCCGTGTATATGGCCACTGCATCCGCCTCGACGACGACCGGCACGGTGATAGCGCACTGTCCGACCTCAAACTTCTTCCTCGGTAGCGGCCTGTTCGACTTCGACCGCGCCACCGAGCAGCGCGCGCAGCTCTCGCTGGCCACCGACGTGGGCGGCGGCACCTCGTTCTCGATGCTGCAGACTATGAACGAGGCGCACAAGATGGCATGGCTGTCGGGTTATCACCTAACGGCCACGCGCATGTTCTGGCTCGCCACGGCCGGCACTCCCCAGGCGCTCGTTCTGGACGATCAGGTCAGCCCCCTGGTACCGCGCTCGGAAGCCGACTTCGTGGTGCTCTTCTACCCGGGCGCCACGCCGCTGCTGGCGCGCCGCACCGCGCGAGCCGAAACGCTGGAGGAGCTGCTGTTCGCGCTCGCCATGCTTGGCGACGACCGGGCCGTGCATAGCACCTACGCGGCCGACGTTCGCTGAGAAATCCGGATGAAAGAGCAGGGCCCAACGCGAAATTTCGCGTCTGGCCCTACTTTTTGACGATCGGATCGAGACCGGGCGGTATTATCTGTGCCTCGACGGGTGCCGCCGCGCGGCCTTACTTCTCCGTGGGGGCGGCCGGCGCCGTGCGTTCGTTCGAGGCCGGGTCGCCGCCGTTGCGGTCCACCGGCAGGCGCACGGTGCGCGTCGAACCGTTGCCGAGCGGGAAATCGGCCAGCGCCGAGCGGGCCAGGTAGGGCATCGTCTTCACCAGCGAACCACCGCCGCCCGAATTGCGCGCGCTGACGTTGTAGACCTCGCGGCCCGTACCGCGCTCGGTGATGCGGATCGCCAGCAAGCGCTCGTAGACGCGGTAGGTCTGGTTCACGTAGCCGGTCTGGAATGGGCCCCACGGGCCGAAGCCGCCCCAGGCGCCGGTGCCGCGCCAGTAAGGGCCGGGCCCGATCCAGGGGTCGTAGTAGACCGGCTGCGGCACGTTCACCAGCTCGCCCTTGATGCCGTAGGTGAGCGCCACCAGGTAGCTCGCCTGCTCGGCCGGCACGCGCCGGAACGACAACGTCGACAGTTCGTTAGCGACGATGTTCTCGTAGGTCGTCTGCTCCAGGCTGTTCTGCTCGTCCTGGACGCGCGTGAACGCGTAGGTGCGGGTCGCGTCGCTGCCGCTCCAGTCGGAGAAGGCCGTGACCTGGGTGCTCACATAGCTCGCGCAGCCCGACAGCAGCACGATACAGGCGCTCGCGAGCCACAGGGCGGCGCGGAACGTACGATTCGCTTTCATCTGGATCCTCGTGTTCGATGACGCCCGGCGGGCGCACCGCGATCATACGCCGCGGGCCGCTCGCCGGGACATCAGGCAGACCCGCCGGCCGGCGGAAAGTTCGGTCCGCGCAACATCCGATCCCTTTGTAAAATGCACGGACGTCCCCATCACGAGCGGGTCGGCAAACTCCCCCGGTTTACGAACTTCTACGTCCATGCACGACATGTCCGATACAGCCGCCCAATCCAACGTGATCCGCCGCGCCGACTACACGCCGCCCGCGTTCCTCATCGACAGCGTCGAGCTCGAATTCGACCTAGTGCCCGAGCGCACCGTGGTGCGCAACACCATGCGCGTACGCCGCAATCCCGCCGCCGCGCCCGCGCCGCACCTCGAACTGCTCGGCGCATCGCTCGAATTCATCGCCGCGCGCGTGAACGGCCAGCCGGTAGACGAGGTGCGCGCCCACGAGCACGGTCTGGTGGTCGAAAACCTGCCCGACGCCTTCGATCTGTCGATCGACAGCGCCTGCGCGCCGGCCGGCAACACCACGCTGTCGGGCCTCTACGTGTCGAGCGGTAACTTTTTCACGCAGTGCGAGGCGGAAGGCTTTCGCCGCATTACCTACTTCCTCGACCGCCCAGACGTGATGGCAACCTACACGGTCACCCTGCGCGCCGACAAAAGCGCCTACCCGGTGCTGCTGTCGAACGGCAACCTGGTCGATTCGGGCGAGCTGCCCGAGGGCCGCCACTTCGCCAAGTGGGAAGACCCCTTCTGCAAGCCGAGCTACCTGTTCGCGCTGGTGGCGGGCAGGCTGGTCGCGATCGAGGAGACCATCACCGTTGCCTCGGGCGCGAAGAAGCTGCTGCAGGTCTGGGTCGAGCCGCACGATCTCGACAAGACCCGCCACGCGATGGATTCGCTGATCCACTCGATCCACTGGGACGAGCGTCGCTTCGACCTCGAGCTCGATCTCGACCGCTTCATGATCGTCGCGGTCGGCGATTTCAACATGGGCGCGATGGAGAACAAGGGGCTCAACATCTTCAACACGAAATACGTGCTAGCCAATCCCGAGACGGCCACCGACGTCGACTTCACCAATATCGAGGCGGTGGTCGGCCACGAGTACTTCCACAACTGGACAGGCAACCGCGTGACCTGCCGCGACTGGTTCCAGCTGAGCCTCAAAGAAGGCCTGACGGTGTTCCGCGACCAGGAGTTCTCGGCCGACATGTCGGCCGGCGAGGCCGACGACGCGGGCGCGCGCGCGGTCAAGCGCATCGAGGACGTGCGCGTGCTGCGCCAGTTGCAGTTCGCCGAGGACGCGGGCCCGATGGCGCACCCGGTGCGCCCCGAGAGCTATGTTGAGATCAATAACTTCTACACGATGACGGTCTATGAAAAGGGCGCGGAAGTCGTGCGGATGTACCAGACCCTGTTCGGCCGCGACGGCTTCCGACACGGCATGGGTCTCTACTTCGAGCGCCACGACGGCCAGGCCGTCACCTGCGACGACTTCCACCACGCAATGGCCGACGCCAACGGCCGCGACCTGGCCCAGTTCGAGCGCTGGTACAGCCAGGTCGGCACGCCGCGCGTAACGGTCAAGGCCGCCTACGACGCGGCCGCCAAGCGCTACACGGTGACGCTACGCCAGGGTTGCGGCGAGGCCTCGACGGCCGCGCGCGAGACCCGGGCCGGAGCGCTCCTGATCCCGTTCGCGATCGGCCTGATCGGCCCCGACGGCCAGGACCTGCCGCTGCGCCTGGACGGCGAGGCCGTCGCCGGCACCACTACGCGCGTGCTGGAGCTGACCGAGACCGAGGCCAGCTATGCTTTCGTCGACGTGCCGGCCGCGCCGCTGCCCTCGCTGCTGCGCAACTTCTCGGCACCGCTGATCGTCGAGTACGACTACCGCGAGGATGAACTCGCCTTCCTGCTGGCCCACGACAGCGATCCGTTCAACCGTTGGGAAGCTGGCCAGCGGCTGGCCACGCGCGCCCTGCTCACGCTTGCGGAGCAGGCCGCCACGGACGCAGAACTCGCGCTCGGCGACGCCTTCGTCGAAGCCTTCCGCCGCGTGCTGAGCGACGACACGCTCTCGCCGGCCTTCCGCGAACTCGCGCTGACCCTGCCCTCCGAGGTCTACCTGGCCGACCAGATGCGTGAGGCGAACCCAACCGCCGTGCACCGCGCGCGCCAGTTCGTGCGCGGCCGCCTGGCTCAGGCGCTGCGCGCCGAGTGGCTGGCGATCCACGAACGCCATCGTGCGCCGGGCAACTATGCGCCGACGCCCGAGGCCGCCGGCCATCGCGCACTGAAGAACCTCGCGCTGGCCTACCTGGCCGAGATCGAGGAGCCGACCGAGGCCGTGCGCCTCGCCGCCGCGCAATACGACAGCGCCAACAACATGACCGACCGCGCCGCCGCGCTCGGCGCGCTGCTGTCGGCCTCGGCCGGCTCGGCCGCCGCCGAGGTGCCAGCTCGGCAGGCGCTGGCCGATTTCTACCAGCGCTTCGAGAAGGAGGCGCTGGTGATCGACAAATGGTTCTCGATGCAGGCCACGCGCCGCGGCACGGCCGAGTATCCGACGCTGGGGACCGTGCGCGAGCTGCTCGCGCATCCAGCTTTCAACCTGAAGAACCCGAACCGCGCCCGCTCGCTGATCTTCGGTTTCTGCGCGGCCAACCCGGCGCAGTTCCATGCCGCTGACGGCTCCGGTTATGCATTCTGTGCTGAGCAGGTGCTTGCGCTCGACGCGCTGAACCCGCAGGTGGCCGCGCGCCTGGCGCGTTCGCTGGAAAACTGGCGCCGCTTCACGCCGGCACTGCGCGAGCGCATGCGCGAGGCGCTCGAGCGCCTCGCGGCCGACGTCAAGTCGCGCGACGTGCGCGAGATCGTCGAGAAGGCGCTCGCCTGATCCGGCGTCCCTCTCTTCGCCCGCCATGCAGAACGGCCGCGGCCGGGCCGCTCACGCGGCCCGGCCGTTTTTTCGTGCGCCCGGCAGGGCGCACTCACTTGGAGGTGAAAGTCCTCTACACGCCCAGCAAGGGGAAGTGTTAGCCAGAGGCAAGGGTGTCGCGGGCGACTGCGAATCCGAAGGAAGCCCGAGGCAAAGCGC
>JAYFRX010000183.1:0-5689 GCA_040946945.1 Burkholderia sp.
TCGTTCGCCAGATGCTTACGGAGCGTGCGCCATGCCCATGAACAGAATCCAGTTTCAGGCCGGTCTGTCGATGAAAGAATTTCAGGAGCAGTACGGCAACGAAGCGCAATGCGAGGCCGCGCTGGTCCGGTCTCGCTGGCCCGATGGCTGGGTGTGCCCTCGATGCAAGGGCACGCGCTACGCCAGCGCCTACAACGGCCGGCGACTGTGGGAATGCCTGAGCCAGTCCTGCCGGTACCAATGCCCGTCGATCGTCAGAACGATATTCGAGAAGACGAAATTGCCGCTGACGACATGGTTTCTGGCGATCTACCTGGTGACGCAGAGCAAGAACGCCATCAGCGGACTGGAGCTCAAACGCCCGCTGGGCGTGAGCTACAAGACGGTCTGGCTCATCAAGCACAAGTTGCTGGAGACCATGTGGCTGCGCGAAGAGCGACGCCGGCTCGACGAACGGGTCGAGGTCGACGACGCGTATCTGGACGGGGAACGCTCCGGCGGTAAGGCTGTGGGCGTGGCCGCGCCCGGCAAGACGCCGTTTGTAGCGGCCGTGCAAACCATCTGACGATGGCCGTCCTCTGTTCATGCGGCTCTCGCCCGTGCCGAGCTTTACCAAAGCGGTTCTTGAGGTCTGGGCGGCCAGCAGCCTGATGCCCACCGCGTGCGTCGTTTCCGATGGCCTGTGGTGTTTCGACGGCGTGACGCAAAAGGCTGCCAGTCATGAGCGCCATGTCACGGGCGGTGGCCGTCAGGCCGCGCAGCGCCCCGAGTTCCGCTGGGTCAACACGATGCTCGGCAACCTGAAAACGGCCCTCAAGGGCACGTGCCACGCTATCGATCACGCCAAATATGCCCATCATCGCTATCTCGCTACATTCGCCTACCGTTTTAACCGCCGTTTCGATTTGCCCGCGATGGCGCCGCGCCTGCTTCGGGCCGCCGTTACGGCAAAACTTCATCTTCGCCGTGTGTTGAGGGTCTCGGATTAAAGTAACTAATCAGGACTATTTTTGGGACACCGCCCCGAAACGGCTGATCAACATCACCGAAATCCGCACCAACCGAACCGAAGACCGCCGCATGAACCCGACCTACACCGTTCCGAAGCTCGAAGCGCTCGACGACACGCTGAGCGCGATGCTGCAGCACCTGATCGACACCAAGACCAAGCCGCCCGGCAGCCTCGGCAAACTCGAAGTACTCGCCCTGCAGCTGGGCCGGATCCAGCGCAGCACCCGGCCGCACATCAAGCGGCCTGTGACGATCGTGTTCGCGGCTGACCACGGCATCGCGGCCGAGGGCGTGAGCCCCTATCCGCAGGCGGTCACCGCGCAGATGGTGGCGAACTTCCTAGCTGGCGGCGCGGCCATCAATGCTTTCTCGAAGCTGGCCGGCTGCGAGATGGAGATCGTCGATTCGGGCCTGGCCACGCCGCTGCCGGCCTCGCCGCAGCTGATCGGGGTGCCGGTCTCGGCGGGCACGCGCAACTTCGCGAAGGAGCCGGCGATGAGCGAAGCGCAGCTGCACGCGGCGCTGGCGGCCGGCGCAGCGCGTGTCGCGCATCATGCGGAGCTCGGCACCACGGTGATCGGCTTCGGCGAGATGGGGATCGCCAACACCTCGGCCGCGGCCTGCCTGATGAGCCGCCTGGTCGGCCTGCCGCTGGCCGAGTGCGTGGGGCGCGGCACCGGCCTCGACGATCAGGGGCTGGCTCACAAGCGCGCCGTGCTCGAGGCGGCGCTGGCGCGCCATCCCGAGGCGCGGGCGCCGCTCGAGGTGCTGGCCACCTTCGGCGGCTTCGAGATCGCGATGATGACGGGTGCCTTCCTGGCGGCCGCGCAGGCGTGCATGGCGATTCTGGTGGACGGCTTCATCGCTAGCTCGGCGCTGTTGGTGTCCGCCGCGCTGCAGCCGACGGTGCTTGACTACTGCGTGTTCTCGCACGTCTCCGACGAGAACGGCCATCGGCGCATGCTCCAGCACTTCGGCGCGGCACCGCTGCTCGCGCTCGACCTGCGGCTCGGCGAGGGTACCGGCGCCGCGCTCGCGCTGCCGCTGCTGCGCGCGGCTACCGCCTTCCTCGACGAGATGGCCAGCTTCGAGGCCGCCGGCGTCGCGAACCGCGACGATGCCTGAGCTGGGAGCGAGCATGCGCTGGCGAGCCGAATGCCTTTACTTCTTCGTCGCGCTCGGTTATTTCACGCGCGTGCCCGTTCCGCGGCGCATCGGTTATGCCGCCGGCGATCTCGATCGCGCAGCGCGTTATTTCCCGCTGATCGGCGTCTGCGTGGGCGCACTGGCCGCCATCGTGTACCTGCTCGCCGCGCGCATCTGGCCGCCGGGCGTGGCGGCGCTGCTGTCGATGGCCGCTAGCCTGGTGGCCACGGGCGGGTTCCACGAGGACGGGCTCGCCGATAGCTGCGACGGCTTCGGCGGCGGTTACATGCGCGAGGACGTGCTGCGGATCATGCGCGATTCGCGGATTGGCAGCTTCGGCGCGATCGCGCTGGTGCTGGCGCTCACCCTGAAATGGCAGGCACTCGCGGCGCTGCCGCCGCTGCGCGCGGCCTGGACCCTGCTGGCCGCGCATGCAGCGAGCCGCGTCGCCGCGGTCAGCCTGCTGATGACTCTCGACTATGCGCGCGAGGAGGGCAAGGCCAAGCCGGTCGCGCAGCGGATGTCGGCGGGTGCCTTCGGTTTCGCGACGCTGTGCGGCTTGCCCTGGCTGTTTTGGCCGGACTGGCGCGCGGGCCTGGCAGCGCTGGCCGCGCTGCTGGTGGTACGCGCGTTGATGGCGCGTTATCTGCGGCACCGGCTCGGCGGTCATACCGGCGACTGCCTCGGCTTCGCGCAGCAGATCTCGGAGCTGGCGATCTACTTGACGGTGCTCGGATGGACCTCGTCCTGATTCGTCATCCCGCGCTAGCCGTCGAGGCCGGCATCTGCTACGGCGCGTCCGACCTGCCGCTGGCCGGCGAGGCGACGGCCGAGGCGGCGGCGATCGTGGCGCGACTACGCACGGCGCGCCTGGTCTGGCCCGAAGCGATCTTGGCGAGCCCGCTGCAGCGCTGTGCCTCGGTCGCGCAGGAGATCGGCGCGCTCGCTGCGCGTCCAGTGCGGCTCGATGTGCGCCTGCGCGAGATCGATTTCGGCACCTGGGAGATGCGGCGCTGGGACGAGATCGGCACGGCCGCGCTCGATCGTTGGCAGTCCGACCTGATGGGCGCGCGCGAGCATGGCGGCGAGAGCGCCGCGCAATTCGTGGCGCGTGTCGAGTCGTTCGCGCTGCCGTTCGCCGCCTCGCTGACCAAGGAAGCGACAGCGATCGTCGTCACCCATGCCGGCGTGATCCGCGCGCTGGCCTCGCTCTGGCTCGGCGTGTCGCTCGACAGCCTGCTGACGGGTGCGATCGCCTATGGCGGCATGGTGCGTTTCTCGCGTGATGCGCGCGGCTGGCAGCTGATTCAATGAGATGAGACGCTCGGCTGAGTGTCTCGTGCTGCTTTGTAAGTGATCGATAAACCCGCTCTTAGAGGGAATGGCACTTATTTTGGCCGCTGCGGATGACCCTGTAGCTCAACGTGTCGGCATGCTGCGGCGCGGGAAGTTTTGAGCCATGGGTAAGGTTTGTTTGGGTCGTCGCTTTCGCATTCGCGGCTCGATGCGACCAGACCGATGCCCGACCTTGGACGGAACGATGAGCGCGAACAAACGGCTCGAATGAGTGGTCGCGCTCAGACCGCGCGTCACCCACTCGGTCCACAGTTGCAGGGTGTGGTTGAAGCTCAGGACACGGGGGTCGACGCCGGCATTGTCGGCGACCTGCGCCATCAAGAGTCGGATCCGGTTGTAGGCGAGTAGATGGATTGTAAGCGATCCGTGAACCCACCCCTTGGGCCGCGGCGCCGGCCGATCGGGTAACGATCAGGTCTTCGGTTTGCGAGCGGGCTTGCCAAACTTCCAAGGCGGCAGCGCTTTGTGATCGTCGACCGTTTGCGCGAGCGGCAGCGCCTTGAACAGGTCGATGAGGTACTGATATAGACGTGGACGTAGTTCGCCTTGCACGTCTCGATCGCAAGTACAAATTCAAGCTCGCCTTCGCCTTCGGCTCCGGCCACCGTGTCGCTGAACAGCCAGTTCTTGCTTTCGAGAACAAACGGACGGATCGAATTCTCACAAGCGTTGTTGCATATCGGCCAGGCCTCGTTGTCAATGTGGCGACACAGCTTCGGCCACTGGTTGCCGAGATATCCCAGCGCTTGTCCCAGCTTGCCGCCGGGCAGCGTGGTCTCGAGATGCTCGTCCAGCAACGCCTTGATCTTGCCCAGCGCTATGCGGCTATAGCGGTAACGCAGTCGCTGGCAGCGTGTCGGCGCATGGCGTGCCCGCTCTTCAGCCGCATACCGCTTGCCGATCAGATGCAGGAACTGCGTGGCCGGCTAGTGCGGCCCACGCGACTCGACTCTTTGGGCAGCGCCTCTTCAGCTTCCACAAAGTGCTGCCTCGCATGCGTCCAGTAGCCGAGGTGGATCCACTTGGTCTGCTTCGCGATCAGATCGTACACGGCGCCGCCGTCGCTCATCAGAGCCGAGCCCTTGCCATAAACTTCGACAGCATGATCCACGCCAGCGCCGCTTCCGTGAACCGCCCCTTCGGGATGATCCGCGGCTGCACCGGCGCAACCTTTAGGCCATGGTCGCAGATTTCGCACGCATACTGGACTCGCTCGTGACGGATCACGCGGATCTGCTGCGGAATGATATCCAGCTGGTCTGCAGGCATCTCATATCGAATCACCTCACGCGGCAGCGCCGAATCGAGCGGCTTGCGCTTGTGCCCAAGCCACCTCGATCTCCGCCCGGTCTTCCTGCGCCGGCCGTGTGTCGCCGACGTCGGAGCCAAGCGCTCCGACTCATTCAGGAACAGGTCGCCCTGGCAGGGATCGCGCTCGACCTTCGTCACGCGTAGCTCGCCACGAAGTTCATCACGCTCGCCGCGCAACGCATCGCGCTCAGCGATGAGCGCGGCAAGTTCGTTGGCGGTGAGCGTGAGGCGTTCGCGGGTTATGCCTCAACCATAGCCAATCGCCCGCCACTACGGGTGTACGTCATTTTGTAACAATCGCAATCGCGTCGCGGCAGCGCGACCGTTCAGAGCCGCGCATAGCGCCCGCTCGGGGTGATTGCGCATCGCCGCCAGGTCGATGCCTTCCAGCAACCAGTGAAACTGCTCGACGCTCAGTGCGATGATCTCCCCCTGTGCGTGGCTAGGAAAAACGGTCCGCCTCGAGCCGCTTCATCAGGAGCCAAAATCCGCCCTGATTAGTTACTTGACTCCGAGACCACCAACACACGGCGCGGATGAGGTTTTGTCGTAACAGCGGCCCGAAGCAGGCGCGGCGCCATCGCCGGCAAATCGAAACGGCGGTTGAAACGGTAGGCGAACTCAGCGAGATAGCGATGGGCATATTGGGCGTGATCGATAGCGTGGTACGTGCCCTTGAGGGCCGTTTTCAGCTTGCCGAGCATCGTGTTGACCCAGCGGAACCCGGGGCGCTGCGCCGCCTGACGGCCACCGCCCGTGACATGGCGCTCATGACTGGCAGCCTTTTGCGTCACGCCGTCGAAACACCACAGGCCATCGGAAACGACGCACGCGGTGGGCATCAGGCTGCTGGCCGCCCAGACCT
>JAYFRX010000184.1:0-5682 GCA_040946945.1 Burkholderia sp.
ACTGTTCGTGCTCGGCAAAGCTGGCGCGCAGGGCCTCGTGCTCCTGTTTGCTGACGACCGTCAGCGGCAACTTGGCGCGACGCCCGGGTTTCTTGGTAGGCTTCATCTCGGCGGTTCTCCTGTTCTAGAGCTTGGTCTTGGAAACCCGATTCTCTCGGATTCCTGCGGGAACCGCCGCCTTCAACCTTCAACTATTTTTGGGACACCGCCCGTGCCAACCCAAGGAGGCGAACATGAGCAACACATCATCGTCCGCTTCCGCGGAAGCCGGCCCGGCCGAAGGGGCGGACACCACCGAGGCACCGGCGAATTTGCCGGCGCGGCAGTACATCGATGCGGTCCTCGAACAATCGTTTCGCCATCTGTTCGGGCCGACCGCCACCCCGGAGCAACCTCGCAAGCACGGTGTCGTTTCGATCGCGAAGCTGACGACCGCGCTTGCCGAATACCTCCCTCCGGAGGAGATCAAAGAGGTGAAGGCAGCGTTCCACTTCAGTGACGCAGTCCACCTCGGTCAATATCGCCAGAGCGGCGAACCCTATATTACCCATCCCGTCGCCGTCGCGGAAATCTGCGCCAGCTGGAAGCTTGATGCGCAGGCCGTGATGGCCGCGCTGCTGCACGACGTAATGGAAGACCAGGGCGTGATGAAGAGCGAGCTGGCCGAACGCTTCGGCCCGAAGGTCGCCGAACTGGTCGACGGGCTCTCCAAGCTCGACAAGATGGAGTTCCGCAGCCGCGAGGAAGCGCAGGCGGAGAATTTCCGCAAAATGCTGCTGGCGATGGCGCGCGACGTGCGCGTGATCCTCGTGAAGCTGGCCGACCGGCTCCACAACATGCGCACGCTCGGCGCGGTGCGGATGGAAAAGCGCCGCCGCGTGGCGCGCGAGACGCTTGACATCTATGCGCCGATCGCGCACCGCCTTGGTCTGAACAATACCTATCGCGAGCTGCAGGACATGAGCTTCGCGAACTTCAACCCACATCGCTACGCAACGCTCGAGAAGGCCGTGAAGGCCGCTCGCGGCAATCGCCGCGAGGTGATCGGCAAAATCCTCGAGTCGGTGCAGCGCGCGGTGGGCGAAGCGAAGCTCGATGCGGAGATCATGGGGCGCGAGAAGACGACCTACAGCATCTACCGTAAGATGCGCAACAAGCAACTATCGTTCTCGCAGGTGCTCGATGTCTACGGCTTTCGCGTGGTGGTCGAGCATGCGCTCGAGTGCTATACCTGCATCGGCGCGCTGCATGCGCTCTACAAGCCGGTGCCAGGCAAGTTCAAGGACTACATCGCGATCCCGAAGATGAACGGCTACCAGTCGCTGCACACGACGGTGGTCGGCCCGTTCGGGGTGCCGATCGAGTTCCAGGTCCGAACCTGCAAGATGCACGAGATCGCAGAGGCCGGCGTGGCGGCGCACTGGCTCTACAAGAACGGCGGCGCCGATCTCAACGACGTGCAGATGCACGCGTACCAGTGGCTCAAGTCCCTGCTCGACATCCAGAGCGAGGCGGGCGATTCGAGTGAGTTCCTGGAGCACGTCAAGATCGACCTGTTCCCGGACGCGGTCTACGTATTCACGCCGAAGTCGAAGATCATGGCGCTGCCGCGCGGTGCCACCGCGCTCGACTTCGCCTACGCGGTGCACAGCGACCTCGGCAACCAGTGCGTGGCCGTGAAGATCAACAACGAGCTGCTTCCGCTGCGCACCGAGCTCAAGAGCGGCAATATCGTCGAGGTGATCACGGCACCGTATTCGAAGCCGAATCCTGTCTGGCTCGGCTTCGTGCGGACCGGCAAGGCGCGTTCGGCGATCCGCCACTACCTGAAGACGATGCGCCTGAACGAATCGGTGCAGCTCGGCGAGCGCCTGGTCGACCAGAGCCTGAAGGGTTATGGCCTGTCGCTGGCCGAGATCGAGCCGGACGTCTGGGACAAGCTGGTGCAATGGACCGGCAACAAGAACCGCCAGGAGATTTTTGCCGACATCGGCCTGGGCCGCCGCGTGCCGCAGGTGATGGCCAAGCGCATCGAGGTGCTGATAAGCGGGCGCGATGCCGACGACGAGCTCGCGCGCGGCGATCGCCCGGTCCATCATGCATCGCCGGTGGCAATCACCGGCACCGAGGGCATGTCGGTGCAGCTGTCGGCCTGCTGCCGGCCGATCCCCGGCGACGGCATCATGGGCTATATCGGCATCGGCCTGGGCATGGCGATCCATACGATCGACTGCCGGGTCGCGCAGCGCATCCATCGCCGCGATCCGGGTCGCTGGATCGACGCCGCTTGGGCACCTCAGTCGGGCTGCCTGTTCGACGTAACGGTCAAGGTACTGGTCAAGAACACCAAGGGCATCTTCGCGCGCGTCGCGGCCGACATCACCTCGACCGACGCGAACATCGTCCATATCGCGATGGACGAGGATCTGTCGCACGAATCGACAGTCCTGCGCTTCGTGATCCAGGTCAGCGACCGCGTCCATCTTGCCAACGTAATGCGGCGCGTGCGGACCAATCCCGACGTGATGCGGATCATGCGCGAGCGTTCGAGCGACGACACGGCGCATACGCGCCATGACGGCGGCATGCGAATCGATCCCGAGCGGCAGGATTACTGAGGCGGGCGGGCGCGCCGGGTGGCCTCGCGATTGAATGTGGGAAGGGCACCACCACCACGCATCGGCGTCGTGCCGCTTTTTTCATGGCTTTCGCGCGAGGATAGGTAGGATACGGAAAAGCAGCCCGCAAAACACAAAAGAGAGCCTTCCCTGAGGAAGGCCCTTCAAAAGATGGTGCGGCTGGCAGGATTCGAACCCACGACCCCTTGGTTCGTAGCCAAGTACTCTATCCAACTGAGCTACAGCCGCACGTAGAAGCGGAAATATATCAAGGTTTTTGCAGAAAGGGAAGGGATTCGTGACAATTGCAGGGCTTCCGCATGAAGAGGTCCGTGTGGCAAGGGTGTACCGGATCCGGTTGTTTAGACACGATTTTTCGATCAGGCGGCAAGTGGCCAGAGCGGTGCTTGACGAGCTTTGAGGGGGTGTCTTGAAGCCCAGTTTTTCGAGACGCCATTCGCGATTGTATCGGTCCTTGAACGCGACGGCGACAGCACGAACTTCTTCAACGTGGTTGAACAGCCGTCCGTGGATGGCTTGCTCCTTCATGGTCCGATTGAAACGCTCGGCGACGCCGTTGGTCTGCGGCTCAGCGACGAAGCGTAGCTCGGCGTAATCCCCCAGAACTTGAGCTGGGCGCGGAAATCGTCCGACGTGTACTGTGAGCCGTGATCCATTCGCAGGGACAGTCCGCGGCCGGCGTCAGCTTCGACCGATCCGAACTGCTCGTGCACCCCTTGGCTGATTGGCTCCAGTGCGGCAAAGCGGTCGCCCACTTTGGTGACGTGGATGCCAACACACGTCGCGCCGCAATGATCAACCGCAGCGAAGATCCAGACCAGGCCCTCATCGACGGTTTGAACCTTGGCGCCATCGGCGCCCCACATCTCGTTAGGCCGATCAGTCGTCATTCGAGCATCGTAAGCATTGGGCGGTTTCTGCGGTTGCCGATGGGGCGAAAGCAAGCCGTGTTCGCGCATCAGCGGCGAGACACGGGCGCGGGACACGCGGATGTCGTCCTGAATGCGCAAGCGTGCCCAAACCTTGCGCGCCCTTTCGCTGACGAGCGGCATGCGAGTCAGATCGGCGCGAACAGCTGCGAGCCGCTCGTGATCGGGCACCTTCGGCTTTGGGCCACGTCGGACAGGGGCAAGTGGGGTGACCTTGTTGAGCGCCCTGGCGCGCTCGGCATAGATCGTGGAGCGCGGAAAGTCGAGCACCTGGCATACCCGTTGCAATCCGAAGGGTTTGCCTGTCGCGGAGATCGTGTGGCTCATGTCGACGAGCTCCGGACGCTCAAAGGGCGGCGCTCCTGCCGGCGGCGTCCCATTCGTAGCTGAAGGTTGGGGCGGCAGGGTTTCGTAGGTTAGGCGGACTTCAAGTCATGGTCAACGCGTTTATCGGTCGGACGATGCAAGGGAACGGCGAGCATCCAGAGGTCGTCGGCACCGCCGAGCTTACGGAATCGCTTCTCAGCTTCCAGGAAGCCAGTGGCCGCCCATCGCATCGCCATGTCGACATCGCGATAGCGGTTGACTCGGCCGCTGACGCGGCGCACCGCGCCGTTCGGATTCTCGATCAGGTTCGTCGTCGCCAGGCTGCGGATCAGCCGCGGCGTCAGGTCCAGGCGGTTGACCGTGAACGTTTCCTCAAGCCCCTCAAGCAGGAGGCCGCCGCGTCCGGATGGTCGGTCTTCAACCATGCCGTCTGGGCCTTCAGCCGAGCAAGGCTGTCGTCGGCCCGCAGCTTGTACGCGGCACGCATGGCCGAGGCGACCTGCTGTCGGGTCTGCTTCGCCAGCCGTTCGGTCACGTTGCGAATTTTGTGGGTCCGGCACCGCTGGACGTGGGCACGTTCGCCGAACACTGCCTGGATCGCTGAGCGCAGCGCCTTGGACCCATCAATCACGAACAGATAGTCCCGGTCGGTCGCCAGCCCGCGTTCGATCAGGCTATTCAGCAGATCCTTAGAGGCCAGTTCAAAGAGACTGCTCGGTACGCCTGAAGATGTTCCAGCAGACGAGGGCGCAGCCGGATTTAAAGAATGCTTCGTGAATGTCAGCTCGACGATCGAAGCGTATGCGAAGACGATGGAAGTCGTGGAGCCACGAGTGAGTCCGTTCAACGACCCAATGGAATTTGCCCAGACCACTGCCATGTTCAGTGCGGCACTTTGCGATCACCGGTTTGATGCCGCGTTCGCGCAATCGTTGACGATGCGGATCGGAATCTTAACCACGATCGGCATTTGATGGGGCTGGTGAGCAATTCGAGCGAGAACGCCGAAGTCGTTAAGGATCTGCTGAATAGCCTGATCGAACGCGGGCTGGCGACCGACCGGGACTATCTGTTCGTGATTGATGGGTCCAAGGCGCTGCGCTCAGCGATCCACGCAGTGTTCGGCAAAGGTGCCTACGTCCAGCGGTGCCGGACCCACAAAATTCGCAACGTGACCGAACGGCTGGCGAAGCAGACCCGACAGCAGGTCGCCTCGGTCATGCGTGCCGCGTACAAGCTGCCGGCCGACGACGGCCTCGCTCGGCTGAAGGCCCAGGCGGCATGGTTGAAGACCGACCATCCGGACGCGGCGGCCTCGCTGCTTGAAGAAACGTTCACGGTCAACCGCCTGGACCTGACGCCGCGGCTGATCCGCAGCCTGGCGACGACGAACCTGATCGAGAATCCGAACGGCGCGGTGCGCCGCGTCAGCGGCCGGGTCGACCGCTATCGCGATGTCGACATGGCGATGCGATGGGCGGCCACTGGCTTCCTGGAAGCTGAGAAGCGATTCCGTAAGCTCGGCGGTGCCGACGCGACCTCTGGATGCTCGCCGTTGCCTTGCATCGTCCGACCGATAAACGCGTTGACCATGACTTGCAGTCCGCCTAACCTACGAAACCCTGCCGCCCCAACCTTCAACTACGAATGGGACACCGCCAGCAGGAGTATGGGATCGACTGCACGAACTGCTGCTCGACACGTTGCGCGAGGCCGGGCAGATCGATCTTTCATACGCTGCCGTCGATTCCTCGTCGGTACGAACTGTTGGGGCGGGCGAAAAACTG
>JAYFRX010000185.1:0-5663 GCA_040946945.1 Burkholderia sp.
TCGACTACATCGAACGCTTCTACAATCCGACTCGCAGACATTCGACGTTGGGGTACGTCAGCCCCGTTGAATTTGAGCAAGCTCGAAAAGCTTAACTTAGTGTCCACATAACCGGCAGCAGCCCACAAGTCCCCCCTCAAAGCCCGTCAGGCAGCGCTCTTGCCACTTGCCGCCTGATCGCAAAAGCGTGTCTAAACAACCGGATCCGGTACACTCACCAATCGCTATCTTGGCTCTCTCGGCCTTCCATCGTTACGCAAATAGCCGGCCAACTGATCCGAACCGCCGTCTACGGACCCGTACGCACGGTGGTGTGGGAGCGGTCGGGCCGCGAGGCCTGCCCCTATCCCACCGCGCCATCTTTCCTCGGTTACAATCGCCGCATGCGAATCCTACTAAGCAACGACGACGGTTATCTGGCCCCCGGTCTGGCCTCGCTCTACGAAGCGCTGCGGCCGTTCGCCGATGTGACCGTGATGGCGCCCGAGCAAAACTGCAGCGGGGCTTCGAACTCCCTGACGCTGTCCCGGCCGTTGTCGCTGCATCGCTCGGCGAGTAGCGATTTCCACTACGTCAACGGCACGCCAACCGACTCGGTCCACCTGGCGCTGACCGGCATGCTCGAGGAGCGGCCCGACCTGGTCGTGTCGGGAATCAACAACGGCCAGAACATGGGCGACGACACGCTGTATTCCGGCACCGTCGCCGCCGCCACCGAAGGGATCATGTTCGGCATCCCGGCGATCGCCTTCTCGCTGGTCGACAAGGACTGGGTCGAGCTGGAATCGGCCGCGCGGGTGGCCGCCGAGATCGTCCGACACTTCATCACCGCCCGGCCGATGCCGGGCCAGCCTTTCTTCAACGTCAATATCCCGAACCTGCCCTACGAGCAGATCAAAGGCTGGCAGGCGACGCGGCTCGGCAAGCGGCATCCGTCCCAGCCGGTGATCCGACAGACCAATCCGCGCGGCGAGCCGATCTACTGGATCGGTGCCTCGGGCGGGGCGCTCGACGCGAGCGAGGGCACCGATTTCCATGCCACGGCGAACGGCTATGTGTCGATCACGCCGCTGCAGCTCGATCTCACTGACACCCAGAAACTAGCCGCGACGCAGGCATGGGCGCGTGCGCGGGGCGACGCTTCATGAGCGGCGAGCGCGCCAAGCGGTTTCCGCTTGCGCTCGAGTATCTGAAACGCGCACCGCGCAAGACCGCGGCGCGTCCGAATGAGCGGCATCCGAGCTCGCCGGCGCGGCCGACGCTGGGCACCTCCGTGGCCGGTTCGCCCGTCCGGCCTGACGCGCGCCGCGCACGGCCATGGCGCGGCCCAGGCGAAAGGGCCCCGGCCGGCGCGGCCGGCAATGCGGAAAAACCCGCCGCCGCGGGCGCGCTGGCCCTGACCTCGGAACGGGTGCGCGAGCGCGTGATCGAACGGCTGCGCGCGAACGGCGTCACCGATACGCGCGTGCTGGCCGCGATGGCCGCCGTGCCGCGTCACCTGTTCGTCGATCCGGGCTTGGTGGCCCAGTCCTACGAAGACGCCACGCTGCCTATCGCCCATCAGCAGACGCTTTCCAAGCCCTCGGTGGTGGCCCGCATGATCGAGCTTGCGCTCGCCGGCCGCGTTCCCGAGCGGGTCCTCGAAATCGGCACCGGCTGCGGTTACCAGGCAGCCGTACTGAGTCACCTTACGCGCGACGTCTATTCGATCGAGCGCGTGATGCCGCTGTTCGAACGCGCGAAACGAAATCTCCGGCCGTTGCGCGTGCCGAACATCCGGCTGCATTACGGCGACGGCCGCCTGGGCTTGCCGTCGGCCGCGCCGTTCGATGCAATCGTAGTCGCGGCGGCGGGGCTCGACGTGCCGCAGGCGCTGCTCGAGCAACTGACGGTCGGCGGTCGCCTGGTCGCGCCGGTCGGCGCGCAGAGCGGCCAGCCGCAGGTCCTGACGCTGGTCGAACGCGTTGGGCCGACGCAATGGCGAGAGTCGCGGCTTAGCTTAATTGCGTTTTCTTTGTCCCTTTAAAATCCGGAGTGATTTGACACTGATGATTACGTTGCGCGCGATGCAAAACAAACAATCGACTATTCCGCTGACGTCCGGCCAGCGAATCGGCCAGCGCGCCATCTGTGCAGTCGCACTCCTGCTCGTCGCCGCCTGTGCCTCGCGCATGGACCAGGCGCCGGTGGTGGACCGCTCGAGCACGGCAGCCGCCGCCCAGTCGGCGGTGCCGCTCGGTCCGCCGCCACCGGGCTACTATCGCGTGAAACCGGGTGATACGCTCTATCGGATCGCGCTCGAGAATGGCCAGAACTACCGCGATATCGCGGCCTGGAACAATCTCGCCCACCCGAACCAGATCGAGGTCGACCAGCTGCTGCGTGTCGCGCCGCCGAACGGTGCCGTCGCCGCGGCCACGCCTTCCGCGGTGCTGCCGCTGTCGAGCGGCCGCGCGAACGGTGCCCCCGCCAACGCGGCGCCCTTTGCCGCTCCGGCACCGGCTGATGCCGGCAGCGCCGGGCCGAGCTCGGTCAGCTTCGCCTGGCCGGTGCATGGCCCGATCCTGAACCAGTTCGACGATTCGAAGAACAAGGGCGTCAATATCGGCGGTGCGGCGGGCACACCCGTCAAGGCAGCCGCCGACGGGCGCGTGGTCTATGCCGGCAATGGCCTGCGCGGCTATGGCAACCTCATTATCGTCAAGCACGACGCAACCTATCTCACGGCGTATGCACACAACCGCGCTTTGATGGTAAAAGAGGGAGATTCTGTCACGAAAGGTCAGAAGATCGCCGAGATGGGCAACAGCGATTCCGACCGCGTGATGTTGCATTTCGAGGTTCGCCGGCAGGGCAAACCTGTCGATCCGCTGAAGTACCTGCCGCCTCAATAGACGAAACGACTATGCTGAAATCGAAGCGCCACGAGCCGCAAGCCGAGTCTGCGAAAATCAGTCGTGCCACGCAAGCAGCGGTGGGGCGGTCTGGTACTTCGAGGGACGCCGATGACGATGCCGTCGAGAACGAACGCGACTATGAGGCGCGCGAGTCCGATGCGAAGAATTCCGAGGGCGGCGAGTGCGAGCACGAATCGGGCAGCGGCGGCCGCGAAAGCGCGCCCGAGGCCGATGATTTCCGCGCCATGCCGCAGGCCGAACTGACCGCCGACACGATCCAGCATTACCTGAACCGCATCAGCGTCAAACCGCTCCTGACCGTCGAAGAGGAGCAGCGATATTCGCGCCTGGCCAAGGCCGGCGAATTCGAGGCGCGCCAGGTCATGATCGAGCGCAATCTGCGGCTGGTGGTGAGTATCGCCAAGGGCTACTTGAACCGTGGCGTGCCGCTCTTGGATCTGATCGAGGAAGGCAATCTCGGCCTGATGCACGCGATCGAGAAATTCGACCCGACGCGCGGCTTTCGTTTCTCGACCTACGCGACCTGGTGGATCCGGCAGAGCATCGAGCGCGCCATCATGAACCAGGCGCGCACCGTGCGGCTGCCCGTGCACGTGATTCGCGAGTTGAACCAGGTGCTGCGCGCCAAGCGCCACCTGGAAAAAAATTCGATGTCGACGGGCGAGGCGGCCAAGCGCCGCGAGGCCAGCATCGACGACATAGCCTACCTGACCGGCAAAACGGCCGAGGAAGTCACCGACATCCTGGCGCTGAACGAGCACACCGCCTCGCTCGAGACGCCGCTCGACCTGGACCCGGCGAGCAGCCTACTGGACCTGCTGCCCGATGACCAGAGCCAGTCGCCCGATGCCGAGGTCCAGCATCGCGAGCTCGAGACGCTCACACGCGCCTGGCTGTCACGCCTGTCCGACAAGCACCGCCACGTAATCGAGCGGCGTTTCGGCCTGAACAACATCGAGCCGGCCACGCTCGAGAATCTGGCCGACGAGATGGGCCTGACACGCGAACGCGTGCGGCAGATCCAGCAGGAAGCGCTGGTGCGCCTGAAGCGATTTTTTGCCTCCAATGGCGTCCGCAAGGACGCCATTCTGTAAAGCGCAACTCTGTAACTGATTAATGACTCCGATTCTGGTTTTTGACATCGAGACCATTCCCGATGTCGACGGCATTCGCCGTCTCGAAGATCTCCCCGCCGACCTCAGCGACGAGGAAGCGACTGAACATGCGTTCGAGGCCCGCCGCGAAAAGACAGGCGGCGATTTCCTGCCGCATCACCTGCAGCGGGTGGCGGCGATTTCCTGCGTGTTCCGCGACAAGAGCGGGTTCCGCGTGCGCTCGCTCGGCACCGCCGGCGACGGCGAGGCCGCGCTGATTCAGTCCTTCTACCGGACCATCGAGAAATACACGCCGCAGCTCGTATCGTGGAACGGCGGTGGCTTCGACCTGCCAGTGCTCCATTATCGTGCCCTGGTGCACGGCATTGCCGCGCCGCGATATTGGGACATGGGCGAGGACGACCGCGAGTTCAAGTGGAACAATTACCTGTCGCGTTACCACACGCGGCATACCGACCTGATGGATCTGCTGGCGCTATACCAGCCGCGTGCGAACGCGCCGCTGGACGCGCTGGCCAAGCTGTGTGGGTTCCCGGGCAAGCTCGGGATGGACGGCGGGCAAGTCTGGGAAGACTATCGCACGGGCGAGATCGAGGCGATCCGAAATTACTGCGAGACCGACGCCGTCAATACCTATCTGCTGTACTGCCGCTTCCAGATGATGCGCGGCGGTCTAACCGCGGTCGAGTACGCGGACGAAGTGCAGCTCGTGAAGGACAGCCTGGTGGCCGAGCCGGCACCGCATTGGGCCGAATACCTGGCAGCATTTCCCAAATAACCACACGCTTCGTTACGAACGGCGAATCGGTTCCGGTGAATCGATTCGCCGTTTCTCATCGTGCGTCGCCAAGCGCGCAACAAGCTCAGTGTAAGAAACCGATAAACCCGCTCTTAGAGGTCAGTTCAAAAACCCACCTGATTAGTTACTTAACTCCGAAGCAGGTATGAAATCAAGTATCGTTCGCCAGATGCTTACGGAGCGTGCGCCATGCCCATGAACAGAATCCAGTTTCAGGCCGGTCTGTCGATGAAAGAATTTCAGGAGCAGTACGGCAGCGAAGCGCAATGCGAGGCCGCGCTGGTCGGGTCTCGCTGGCCCGATGGCTGGGTTGCCCTCGATCCAAGGGCACGCGCTACGCCAGCGCCTACAACGGCCGGCGACTGTGGGAATGCCTGAGCCAGGCCTGCCGGTACCAATGCTCGTCGATCGTCGGAACGATATTCGAGAAGACGAAATTGCCGCTGACCACCTGGTTTCTGGCGATCTACCTGGTGACACAGAGCAAGAACGCCATTAGCGGACTGGAGCTCAAACGCCAGCTGGGCGTGAGCTACAAGACGGTCTGGCTCATCAAGCACAAGTTGCTGGAGACCATGTGGCTGCGCGAAGAGCGCCGCCGGATCGACGAACGGGCGAGGTCGACGACGCGTATCTGGGCGGGGAACGCTCCGGCGGCAATGGCGTAGCGCGCCCGCGGCAAGAGGCCGTTTGTAGCGGCCGTGCAGACCTCTGACGATGGCCGTCCTCTGTTCATGCGACTCTCGCCCGTGCCGGGGGCTTTACCAAAACGGCCCTTGAGGTCTGGGCGGCCAGCAGCCTGATGCCCACCGCGTGCGTCGTTTCCGATGG
>JAYFRX010000186.1:0-5657 GCA_040946945.1 Burkholderia sp.
CCGAGCGCATTGCGCGCAAGGTTTATCGTACGCGGGAAGAAGCTCGCTCAGACGTGTTCGACTACATCGAACGCTTCTACAATCCGACTCGCAGACATTCGACGTTGGGGTACGTCAGCCCCGTTGAGTTTGAGCAAGCTCGAAAAGCTTAACTTAGTGTCCACATAACCGGCAGCAGCCCACCGATCGGCCGTCGCGGCCCAAGGAGGGGTGGGGTCACGGACCGCTTACGCTTATCAACAACGAAAACCTGTATGAAGCGCGCTGCATTCTGAAGTCGCCGCGCACGCGCGAGGTGATCTCGCTGCTGGTGCAGACACTCGGCAGCGTGCTGGCCGTGCGGGCAGAGCGCCGGGCTGTTCCGCTCGGACATTGATCCGCTGCGTTTCTACGTGACATTGTCGGGCCTGGGCTACTACATCGTCTCAAACCGCTACACTCTGGCCGCGCTGCTCGATCGCGATTTCAGCACGCCGGACGAGCGCGTCGAGATGGTGCGCATGAATACCGCCATCCTGCTCGCCTACCCGCTGCGCCGCTGATGCCGCGCGGCGGGTTGCTGCAATCCCCGCGAATATCGTTTCCGAAAACAAAAACGCGCCGTTTGGCGGCATGAGCCAAACGGCGCGTTCTCGCGTCTGGCGCCGCCGCTTGCCTCAGACCGTCTTGCGTGTGCGCGGCGCGCGGACCGGCGAGACCTTGAGCGTGGCTGCCGGCTGCACGGCCTTTTTCGCGGCGGCTAATTTGCCGGCCGGCTGGGCGGCGGGGCGCGACGCGTGGCAGCCGAGCCGCGCTTGGCCGCGGTGGCGCGTCCTGCGCTCGAAGCGGCATCGTGCGCGCTGGCACCTGCCAGCACTTCGGCCGGTGCCGAGGTGCCCTGGGCACCGTTGCCGGCACTCAGGCCGCCGGCCGGATCGTCGCTGCCCGGTGCGACGGGCGCCGCGCCTTCGGTGGCTTTCGCCGCCGGCTGATGCTCGCGGATGAATTCGCGCAGCTGCGGGTAGATGATGGTGCGCCAGCGGCGGCCCGAGAAGATCCCGTAATGACCGCATTTCTCGGCCGTCAGGCTGCGGCGGTGCTCGCCGGGAATGCCGGCGCAGAGTTCCTGCGCCACGTGAGTCTGGCCGCTGCCGGAGATGTCGTCGAGTTCGCCCTCGATCGTCATCAGTGCGGTGGTCTTGATGTCGGCCAGCTTCACGCGTTCCCCGCGCACGTCCCAGGTGCCCTCGGCCAGGCCGAACTCCTGGAACACGATGCGGATCGTGTCCAGGTAGTATTCGGCGGCCATGTCAAGCACGGCGTTGTATTCGTCGTAGAAGCGGCGGTGCGCCTCCGCGTCATCCTCGTCGCCGCGCAGCATGCTCTGGTAGAAATCCCAGTGCGATTGCGCGTGGCGTTCCGGGTTCATCGCCACGAAGCCGGTGTGCTGCAGGAAGCCCGGATAGACCTGGCGGCCCTCGCCCGGGTAGTTGGCCGGCACCGTGTGGATCACGTTGTTCTCGAACCAGGCCATTGAGTGATTGGTGGCCAGCGAGTTCGCCGAGGTCGGACTCTTGCGTGCGTCGATCGGGCCGCCCATCATCGTCATGGTCAGCGGCGTGTCCTCACCGCGGCTCGCCATCAGCGAAATCGCCGCCAACACCGGCACGGTGGGCTGGCAAACCGAGATCACGTGCAGGTTGCGCGCGCCGATGTGGTGGATGAATTCCTGGATGTAGTCGACGTAATCGTCCAGGTGGAAGGGGCCCACCTCGACCGGCACCATGCGCGCGTCGATCCAGTCGGTGATGTAGACTTTGTGGTTATGCAGCAGGGTGCACAACGTATCGCGCAGCAGCGTGGCGTGGTGACCCGACAGCGGCGCACAGATCAGTACCACCGGTTCTTCCTTGAGCTGGCCCAGCGTGGCGGAATCGTCCGCGTAGCGCTTGAAGCGCATCAGTCGGCAGAACGGCTTCTCGATGATGGTCTGCTCGACGATCGGGATCTGGTGGCCGTCCTTCTCGATCTGGTGCAGCTTGAATTCGGGCTTCTCGTAATCCTTGCCAAGCCGGTACATCAATTCGTAGGCGGCGACCCAGCGTGTGGCACCGGGCATCAGCGAGAGCGGGCTGGACGGATTCGCGAAGGATTTCGAGGCCGCCTGGGCCCAGGCGGTCAGCGGACTCAGCAGCGCTCGCTGAAACTCGTGCATTTGGTAAAGCATGAAAAAGGCTCCCGAGGGGAGGATGTCGCGGGAGCGTTCGAGGACGCGGCGCGCAGTGGGGTCTGGGACCGGGCCGCGTGAGCGGCCGGCCAGTCGCGTCGATCATATCGGGTTCCGTGCTATGCCACAATGCAATATTTTCCCCATATCGGTCCGATCTTGCGAAGTTTGACGAATCGTGGAATTGGCTTCTCGTTGTCGCAAAACCGTGAATTGGCGGCTTCAGCGGCCGTCGGTCTCGACCGCCATCGGCTGGCCGGCAGCCTGGGCCATTTCCTCCTCATGGTGCATCAGGTTCATGGCGGTATGGACTAGCGCGACGTGCGAGAAGGCCTGCGGGAAATTCCCGACCTGTCGGCCCTCGACGGGATCGTATTCCTCAGCCAGCAGGCCCAGGTCGTTGGCCAGCGACAGCAGGCGGCGGAACAGCCGGTGCGCGTCGTCGATGCGGCCGAGCAGCGCGTAATTGTCGACCAGCCAGAAGCTGCAGGCCAGGAAGGTGCCCTCGCCGGGCGGCAGGCCGTCGTCGAAATCGGTGGCGCGATAGCGCATCACCAGGCCGCCATGCAGCAGCTCGCGCTCAATCGCCTCGACGGTGCCCACCACGCGCGGGTCGAACGGCGGCAGGAAGCCGACCAGCGGCAGCATCAGCACGCTGGCGTCGAGCTTGTCGCTGCCGTAGCTCTGCGAGAAGGCCTGCTTGGCCTTGTTCCAGGCGTGGGTGCAGACATCCTCGTGGATCGCCTCGCGCAGCGCGCGCCAGTGGTCGAGCGGCGCGGACAGGCGGAACTGCTCGGCCGACTTGATGGCGCGGTCGAACGCGACCCAGGCCATGATCTTCGAGAAGGTGAAGTGCTTGCGGCCGCCGCGCGTTTCCCAGATGCCCTCGTCGGGCTCGCGCCAGATCTTCTCGAGATGGGTGAGCAGCGCGCACTGTACCGACCAGACCGTATCGTCGGCCTGCAGCCCGCCCACGCGGGCCAGATGCAGCGCGGCCATCACCTCACCGAACACGTCGAGTTGCAGCTGGTTGGCGGCATTGTTGCCGATCCGCACCGGCTTCGAATCCTGGTAGCCGGGCAGCCAGTCGAGCTCCATCTCGGGCAGGCGCCGCTCGCCGGCGATGCCGTACATGATCTGTATCTGCTCAGGCGAGCCGGCCATCACGCGGCCCAGCCAGGCGCGCCAGGCGCGTGCCTCGTCATAGTAGCCGGCGCGCATCAGCGCGAGCAGGGTGATGGTGGCGTCGCGCAGCCAGCAGTAGCGGTAGTCCCAGTTGCGGGTGCCGCCGATGTGCTCGGGCAGCGAGGTGGTGGGCGCGGCCACGATGCCGCCGGTCGGCTCGTAGGCGAGCGCCTTCAGCGTGATCAGCGAGCGCCGTACCGCATCGGCGTAGCGGCCCTGGATCGGACAGCGCGAGGACCATTCGAGCCAGTGGTTCTCGGTGCGTGCCAGCATCGACAGCGGCTCGCGCGCGGGCGGCAGGCGCAGGTGCGAGGGCGCATAGCCGAGCGAGAAGGGCACGCGTTCCTCGGCCTGCACAGTGAATTCGGCGACGGTGCGCAGGTTCTCGCCCGACAGAGGAACCGGCGGGCGCAGCACCACCGTGTCGGGGCCAGCGATCGCCTTCATGCCGGCTTCGTGCGACAAGCGCGTGACCCAGGGAATCGAGAAGCCGTAGTCAAAGCGCAGCACCAGTTCCATCTGCATCGGCACGTGGCCGCGCTTGCCGATTACGATGCGCACCAGCTCGGACCAACCGTTGCCGGGCGGCATGAAGTCGACCACGGTGACGGTGCCAGTCTCGCATTCGTAGTCGGTCTCGAGGATCAGCGTCTCGCCGCGGTAACGGCGCGAGCTCGAGACGATCCGCGCCTCGGCGGCCGGGCGGATTAGCCAGCGGCCGTGATCGGGCGTGCCGACCAGGGCGGCGAAGCAGGCGCCAGAATCGAAGCGGGGCCAGCAGAGCCAGTCGACCGAGCCGTCGCGTGAGATGAGGGCAGCCGTGTGTCCGTCGCCGACTAGTGCGTAGTCTTCGATGAGGGCTGGCATGGTGGGCAATTCTCCGTGATGCTGACGTTTTGCTTTCCGAGTCGAGCGCCATCGGTCGACGGCGGCGCACATGGCCCCTTATACTGGGCACGGACGAGGCGGGCAGGGCCGCTCGCCTCGTCGAACAATCACAACACTTGGGGCATTTCGGTGCAAGGAAGTTCCGACGGCTTTGCCGTTCAGCACCGGTGCCGCGCCAAATTCGAGAGGTTCATGCGTACGTCATCGCTCAGGCTGGGTCACTGGATCAAGGGTTTCGCCGTGGTGCTGTCGCTGTCCGCGACGCACGCGTTTGTGCAGGATACGCCCATGCGCTGAGCGATGCGGTCTACAATCTGCTGGTTGGCACCTATACCGATTCCGGCAGCGACGGCATCTACGTCTACCGGTTCGATACGCGCACCGGTGACGTGTCGATGCCGATCAGCTCGATCAAGACGGTCAATCCCTCCTACCTGCTGCCGGGCCGCGACGGCCGCTTCGTCTACGTTGTCAACGAACTGCCCGGCGACAACGACCCCGCCAGCCAGCGCGGCGGCGTAAGTGCCTTCGGCTTCGACGCGAAGACGGGCGCGCTGTATTTCCTCGACCGCGTGTCCTCGGAAGAGAACGGTTCCTGCTAACTGAGCCTGTCGCCGGACGGCAAGTACCTGGTGACCGCCAACTACTCGGTGGCTGCCGACCCGGGCGGCAGCTTCACGCTGTTCCCGATCGAGGCCGACGGCAAGGTGGGTGCTTCGGTGCTGAAACGTGCACCATGAGGGCAACGGCCCGGTGAAAGGTCGCTAGGGCGGCGCGCACGTGCACTTGACGGTGTTCTCGCTGGACGGCAAGTACCTGTTCGTGCAGGAACTGGGCGCCGACAAAATCTTCGAGTACCCCTACACGCCGGACGGCACGCGCGGCCTGATCGGGCCGATCGAGTCGCGCTACACCATCGTGCCGCCGGGCACCGGGCCGCGCCACATGGTGTCTCGCAGAACGGCCGCGTCGACGTCTACGGCTATCACGACGGCAAGCTGAAACACCTGCAGAACATAAAGCTGTCCGCGCTGGGCTGCCACGGCCAGGAAGGCGGCGCGCTGCACCTGTCGCCGGATGGCCGTTTCCTCTACGCGACCAATCGCGGCGATGCCAACGAGATCGTCGCCTTCAAGATCGACGCAGCCAACGGCAAGCTCGCCTTCGTGAGCCGCCAGCTGACGCTGGGCAAGACGCCGCGTGAATTCCTGATCGATCCGACCGGCAAGTGGCTGATCGTGGGCAACCAGGAGTGACGTTGCCCGCGAATTTCGGATCCATTAACTGAGCGGAGATTATGCCACCCGTTGGTTCTGGGCGGCGTACCAGTCCCGCTCGAATTGCATCGGGCTGACGTAGCCCAACGTCGAGTGCAAGC
>JAYFRX010000187.1:0-5657 GCA_040946945.1 Burkholderia sp.
GCCCCGGTTCCAAGCACCCCATCCTCGTAGATGCCAATGGCGTTCCCATCAGCGCCATCCTGACCGGCTCGAACCGCAACGACGTCACCCAGTTGCCGCCGCTCGTCGACGCGATTCCCCCGATCCGGGGGGCTCGCGGCCGACCACTTCAGAAACCCACAGTCATCTATGCCGATCGTGGTTACGATTCCGATCCGCATCGTCAACGATTGCGCGAACGCGACATCAAACCGGTGATCGCAAGGCGTCGCACTGAACATGGCAGTGGTCTGGGCAAATTCTGTTGGGTCGTTGAACGGACTCACTCGTGGCTCCACAACTTCCGTCGTCTTCGCATACGCTTCGATCGTCGAGCTGACATTCACGAAGCATTCTTTAAATTCGGCTTCGCCCTCGTCTGCTGGAACATCTTCAGGCGTACCGAGCAGTATTTTTGAACTGGCCTCTTAGACACGATTTTGCGATCAGGCGGCAAGCCGCAAGAGCGGTGCCTGACAGGCTTCGAGGGGTGTCTTGAAGACAGTTTTTCGAGACGCCATTCGCGATTGTATCGATCCTTGAACGCGCCGGCGGCAGCACGAACTTCTTCAACGTTGCTGAACAGCCGTCCGTGGATGGCTTGCTCCTTCATGGTCCGATTGACACGCTCGGCGACGCCGTGGGTCTGCGGCTCAGCGACGAAGGCGTAGCTCGGCGTAATCCCCCAAAACTTGAGTGGGGCGCGGAAATCGTCCGACCTGTACTGCGAGCCGTGATCCATTCGCAGGGACAGTCCGCGGCCGGCACCAGCTTCGACCGATCCGAACTGCTCGCGCACCCCTTGGCTGATTGGCTCCAGTGCGGCAAAGCGGTTGCCCACTTTGGTGACGTGGATGCCAACACACGCCGCGTCTCAATAATCAACCGCAGCGCAGATCCAGACCAGGCCCTCATCGACGGTTTGAACCTTGGCGCCATCGGTGCCCCACATCTCGTGAGGCCGATCAGTCGTGATTCGACCATCGTGAGCATTGGGCGGTTTCTGCGGTTGTCGATGGGGCGAAAGCAGGCCGTGTTCGCGGATCAGCGGTGAGACACGGGCGCGGGACACGCGGATGTCGTCCTGAATGCGCAAGCGTGCCCAGACCTTGCGCGCCCCCTTCGCCGACGAACGGCGGGCGAATCAGATCGGCGCGAACAGCTGCGAGCCGCTCGTGATCGGGCCACCTTGAGCTTCGGGTCACGTCGGACAGGGGCAAGTGGAGTGACCTTGTTGAGCGCCCTGGCGCGCTCGGCATAGATCGCGGAGCGCGGAAAGTCGAGCGCCTGGCATACCTGTTGCAATCCGAAGGGTTTGCCTGTCGCGGAGATCGTGTGGCTCATGTCGACGGTTCCGGACGATCAAAGGGCGGTGCTCCTGCCGCTCGCGCTCCATGCGCAGCATTTCGACCTCCATGGTCAGTTCGCCGACGCGATGCACGGCTTCCTTGAGCTTGACTTCCAACGGATCGGTCTGGCGCGACTTCAGACCGGCTTCGATGCCTGCTAGGGCGAGTTCGCGCCATTGTTCGAGCTCGGCGATTGTGACGCCAACTTCGCGAGACACCGCGTCAATCGATTCGCCGCGCAGCAAGCGCAGAACGACAGCGCGTTTGCGCCCGACGGACCAGCGCTTGAATTCGGCGGCGCTGGCGGCGTCTACGCGCGCCCTCCGTCGCCGCCAGCGCAACTTCCTGCACGGCTACTTTCTTCAACATCTCAGACTCCAGTTTGGATGCGTTTTACCCCAAATCTGTGTCTAGAAAAATCGGAGCCGCCGCACAGGCCAAAAGGGGTGCACGAGCAGTCCGGATCGGTCGAGGCTGACGCCGACCGCGGACTGTCCCTGCGAATGGATCACGGCTCACAGTACACGCCGGACGACTGCCGCGCCCAGCTCAAGTTCTGGGGGGATTACGCCAAGCTACGCCGTCGTTGCCGAGCCGCAGACCCACGGCGTCGCCGAGCGTTTCAATCGGACCATGAAGGCGCAGGCTATCCACGGGCGTCTGTTCAACCACGTTGAAGAAGTTCGTGCTGCCGCCGTCGCGTTCAAGGATCGATACAATCGCGAATGGCGTCTCGAAAAACTGGGCTTCAAGCCTCACCTCGGAGCCCGTCAGGCACCGCTCTTGCCACTGGCCGCCTAATTGCAAAATCGTGTCTAAACAACCGGATCCGGTACACAAAGCCGCAGCCAAAAATCTCGCGTGCGTGCGCAAGATCACGCTGAACCTGGCGCGCATGGAGCAACAGCGGCGACCGAACGAGAGTCAGCCTGAAGAACAATCGGTAACCTCGCCGCGTGGGACATCGACATGCGTGTGAGTCCATTCTCCGACTTGCCTGACAAGGGCCTCCATGCGGAAGCCCTAGGGACTGGCCCAACCGAGAGCCGCTTACGGCGCTTCGGCGGCTCAGGCCGAAGGTGCCGCTGCCAGTGCCCCTGCGCGATCGAGGCTGCGCAGGAAACGGTCGGCCGCCTGGTAGCCGATAATGCGGCCCAGTTCACGGCCGTCCGTACCGAAGACGATGATGCCCGGCGGGCCGAACAGACCGAAGCGCTTGAGCAGCGCCTGGTCGTCGGCATTGTTGGCGGTGACGTCGGCGCGCACCAGGTACCGCTGGCCGAGACGCGCCTGCACGCGCGGGTCGGTGAAGGTAAGGTGCTCCATCTCCTTGCAGGAGACGCACCAGTCTGCATAAAAGTCTAGCATCACGGGCCGGCCGGCGGTCTTGATCACCCGGTCGAGCTCAGCGCTCGAGCACACAGACGCGAAGGCCGGGCCTGCGGCCGCGCCGCGCCCGGCGAATACCGACAAGGGGTGTAGCGGGTCGGTCGAGCCGGCTGCGAGGCCGACCAGTAGCACGGCAGCCCAGATCGCGAAGGCAGCGCCAATGCTGCGTCCGAGCCGGTGCCAAATCGAGGTGCCGCCGGCGGTCGGCGTGAACAGGCCGGTCGCCGCCGCGGCGATCAGCAGCCAGAGGGCTGCCAGGCCGATCTGCCAGGATGCGCTGAGCACCGGCCAGACGATCCACAGCGCGGCCGCCAGCAGCACCACGCCGAAAAACACCTTGACGCCGTCCATCCAGGTGCCCGCGCGCGGCAGCAGGGTGCCGGCACCGAGGCCGATGATCAGCAGCGGCACGCCCAGGCCGATTCCCATCGCGAACAGCGCGGCGCCGCCGAGCAGCGCGTTACCGGTATGCGCTATGAAGGCCAGCACCGCAAACAGCGGTGCCGTCATGCAGGTGCCAACCACCAGCGCCGACAGCGCGCCCATGGTGGCCACCGCCAGGAAGCGGCCGCCCGAGCGCCGGCTCGAGGCTTGCGCGGCACCGTCCTGCCAGCGCTGCAGCAACGAGATGTCGATGCCGCCGATCAGGGTGAGCGCGAACACGGTCAGCAACAGGCCGAAGGCGCCGA
Organism: Burkholderia sp.; assembly: GCA_040946945.1. Classification (GTDB taxonomy): domain Bacteria; phylum Pseudomonadota; class Gammaproteobacteria; order Burkholderiales; family Burkholderiaceae; genus Burkholderia. The sequence goes on from JAYFRX010000187.1 coordinate 3,446, forward strand.
GCATCCACGGGTTCTGCAGCCAGGCACCGAGGCTCTGGCCGACCAGCGCGGCCGCTATGCCGAGTACCGTGTAGACCAGGACCATGCCGACCACGTAGGTCAGCGATAGCAGGAAGCTGCGTGCGCGCGTTGCCTGGGTGCCCTCGCCGATGATGATCGCCGACAGGATCGGGATCATCGGGTAGGAGCAGGGCAGCAGGCTCAGCACCATGCCGGCCACGAAGAACAGCGCGACGATGGTCAAGAAGCCGTGGCCTTCGAGCAGCGATTGCGCGTAGTCGGCGCTGGTCAAGCGGTCGTACCAGCTGCCGTCGGCGGGTACCGGAGCGGGTGAGGCGGCGGCCTGGGGTGCCGCGGTCGGGGCCGGGGACGGTGACGTCGAACCCGACGTGGCGGCGACCTTCAGCGCTGCGCCGTCGACATGCACGACGTGCTCGGCCGGCGGATAGCAGATGCCGCCGTCGGCGCAGCCCTGGGACGTGACCGACAGATCGAACGGTCCGCTCGCCTTGGCGACCGGCACGTGGATCGTCACCTCGCCGCGGTAAATCTCGACGTTCTTGGCGAAGGTCTCGTCGTACTTCACATGGCCAGCGAGCGATTGCGCTTCGCCGAACGTCGCGGTGCCGCTCTTGACGGCGAAGGCGAAGCGCTCGCGGTACATGTAGTAGCCATCGGCGATCTTGAAGTGGACGTCGACTCGCCCCGCCGCCTCGCTCGAGCTGAAGTGGAACGCAACCGAGGGATCGAGGAAATCGTTGGCGGCCCACGCGGCCGACGAAATCCTGAACAGCGAGGCGAACAGCGCCAGGCACGCGAGCAGCAGACGCAGGCCGGCGGCCGCGGAGAATTGGCGATCAGACATGGAACAGGCATTTCGTTTCGGCCGCCACCCAGACACCGTAGGCATCAGAGGCGGTGGCCTGCCACGAGACGATTTCGGGCATCTCGTAAGGATGATGGGACGCGATGAAGCGCTCAAGTTCGAGCGAGCGCTGGGCGCTCGTCTTGAACAGCAGTTGGATCTCCTCCGTGGATTCGATCTTGCCCTGCCATGGGTAGTTCGAGCGGATCATGCCAAGTTCCGACACGCACGCCGCGAGCCGCCCGCCCAGCGCGCCGTCGGCGAGCAGGCGAGCCGTGGCCGCATCGGGCACGGTCGTCATCATCAGAACGATCACCATCGATATCTCCTGCTAGGGCTCGCTGAAGCGTCATATCGTAATGCGGCTGATCCGTTCGCGCGTGACACGGCCCGAATTTCGGGCCAGGCCGACCCGGCTCGCACGCTTGGGCCCAATGCGATCCGGAAATCGGGATAGGGTCGGGCCTCGCGGCCCGACCCCTCCTACACCACCGTGCGTACGGGTCCGTACACGACGGTCCGGATCGGTTACCCGACCTGGCTAGCTTGTCCGCGCCGTAAACATTGAAGTTCGCGTCGTAGAAGCGCTGGATCTCGGGGCAGAGTTCGGCGTCGCGCCGAGTGCGAGCCGACACCCTGATCGGATCGACCCGCTGGGCCCGCGCACCGGAAGTATGTCGACGGCGCGATAGGCAGTACCTTTCAGATTGACTCGACGCCGTGCGACGCGCGCTGCTCGTCGATGAACGACACCATCATTTCGGTCGGCGGTCGAGTTCCGACTGCACAAAATACGGGGATGCCTTACGTAGGATCTCATTGACCTGCCGAAGTTCGCGGTTCTCGCGTTTCCGCTCTTTGATGCGTTCCAGTTCTGCCGTTGCTGCACCCGCCCGCTAGCCTCGATCTTTCTGGTCTTGCCGTATCCATTTGCGCAGCGTCTCCAGTGTGCAACCGACCTTCACGGCGGCGTCCCATTCGTAGTTGAAGGTTGGGGCGGCAGGGTTTCGTAGGCTAGGCGGACTTCGAGTCATGGTCAACGCGTTTATCGGTCGGACGATGCAAGGCAACGGCGAGCATCCAGAGGTCGTCCGGCACCGCCGAGCTTACGGAATCGCTTCTCAGCTTCCAGGAAGCCAGTGGCCGCCCATCGCATCGCCTGTCGACATCGCGATAGCGGTCGACCCGGCCGCTGACGCGGCGCACCGCGCCGTTCGGACTCTCGATCCGGTTCGTCGTCGCCAGGCTGCGGATCAGCCGCGGCGTCAGGTCCAGGCGGTTGACCGTGAACGTTTCCTCAAGCCCCTCAAGCAGCGAGGCCGTCGCGTCCGGATGGTCGGTCTTCAA
>JAYFRX010000188.1:0-5652 GCA_040946945.1 Burkholderia sp.
CAGATCGCGCATCGGAAGCCACAACTGTTCGTGCTCGGCAAAGCTGGCGCGCAGGGCCTCGTGCTCCTGTTTGCTGACGACCGTCAGCGGCAACTTGGCGCGACGCCCGGGTTTCTTGGTAGGCTTTATCTCGGCGGTTCTTCTGTTCTGGAGCTTGGTCTTGGAAACCCGATTCTCTCGGATTCCTGCGGGAGCCGACGCCTTCAACCTTCAAACTATTTTTGGGACACCGCCGAGTTTGGGGGGGGCGTTTCGACCGGCGCGCTTAGGTGCGCGCGCGCCTCGGTGAAGATCGCCGCGACGTCGCCGCGCGCTAGGCGCTTGCCGTCCGACAGCACCCTGCGCCAGCCGCGCGCGCCATGCACGCCGCGGTAGAGGCCGAGCGCGTGGCGCACGATCGCGCCCAAGTAGGTGCCGCGCGCGACTTCGTTGAAGCAATAGGCGATCAGCCGAGCCTCGATTTCCTCGCGCGTCGGTGCCGGGCTAACGGTGCCATAAAAGCGCGCGTCCACCTCGGCCAGTACGAAGGGGTTGTGATAGGCCTCGCGGCCCAGCATCACGCCGTCGACGTGCTGCAGGTGTGTCTCGACTTCGTCCAGCGTGGTGACGCCACCGTTGATGAGGATCTCGAGATCGGGGAAATCTTGCTTGAGGCGGTAGGCATAGTCGTACTTAAGCGGCGGGATCTCGCGGTTTTCCTTGGGCGAGAGCCCCTTCAGGATCGCGTTGCGCGCGTGGACGATGAATACCTCGCAGCCCGCATGGGCAACCGTGTCGACGAAATCGCGCACGAATGCGTAATCCTCGACCGCGTCGACGCCGATCCGGTGCTTGACCGTCACCGGAATCGACACGGCGTCGCGCATCGCCTTCACGCACTTAGCCACCAGCGCCGGTTCATTCATCAGGCAGGCACCGAATGCGCCGCGCTGCACGCGCTCGGAGGGGCAACCGCAGTTGAGGTTGATCTCGTCGTAGCCCCAGTTCTCGCCGAGCCGGGCCGATTTCGCCAGGTCCTCGGGCTCGCTGCCGCCCAGTTGTAGGGCGACGGGCGTCTCCTCGGGCGTGAATGCGAGATGGCGTGCGACGTCGCCGTGCAGCAGGGCACCGGTCGTCACCATTTCGGTATAGAACCAGGTATGGCGCGAAATCGACCGGTACAGCGACCGGCAATGGCGGTCAGTCCAGTCCATCATGGGCGCAACGCATACCGTTCTAGCATTTGATTTCATTGAATAATTCTGAAAAACCATTTCAAAACAAGCTCTTTTTATCCGCTGAAGCGAAGCCCGTTTCGGTAGTTTTTCAACCGTTCCGGCATCATTTCTCCGTCGTCGGTGCTACGATACGTGCTACACAAAACTCCTGTAGCACCGACATGGCAACCATTACCGCCCGCACCCGCCGCGACGGCACCACCGGCTATACGGCGCAAATCCACATCAAGAAAGCCGGGAAGATCGTTCACACCGAATCGGAGACGTTCGACCGCAAACAAGCGGCGGTCACATGGGCGAAGATGCGCGAAGCCAAGCTTGCGAAGCCCGGAGCGCTCGACGTCCTGAAACAGCCCGACCCGACCCTCGGCGAAGCAATCGATCAATACATTCGCGAGTCCCGGCGAGCACTAGGGCGGACGAAAGAACAGGTGCTACGGGCGATCAAAGCAGCGCCGCTCGGAGGTCGACAGCCCCACTATTGTATCGTTTTGCCAAGACCTGAAGGTCAAGCCGCAGACGGTTGGGAACTACCTAGCGCATCTTGCCGCCGTCTTCACGGTCGCGCGCCCCGCATGGAATTACCCGCTGAATCAGCTTGCGATAGACGATGCGCGTGTCGTACCAAGAAACTAGGTTTGACGAGCCGGTCGGTCCGACGCGAGCGGCGTCCGTCGCTCGACGAACTGAACCGGATACTCACCCATTTTTCGAGGTCGCGCGCGAAACATATCTACAGCGTCGACATGGTCAAGGTGACCGGGTTCGCGCTGTTTTCGATCCGGCGACTCGAAGAAATCACCCGGATTACTTGGAAGGACCTCGACGAGGCCGGTAGCCGGGTCATGGTTCGCGACATGAAGCACCCCGGCGAGAAGATCGGCAATGACCAATGGTGCGACCTCCCGCCCGAGGCACTGCGCATCATTCAGTCGATGCCGCAGACAGACGAGCGCATCTTCCCTTGGAGCGGCGACGCGATCGGAGCGCAGGTCACTCGCGCAATGAAATTTCTCGAAATCGACGACTTGCACTTTCACGATTTGCGGCACGAAGGCGTAAGCCGATTGTTTGAAATGGGATGGAATATCCCACACGTCGCGGCGGTTTCAGGGCATCGCTCGTGGAACAGCCTGAAGCGATATACACATCTCCGACAAACTGGCGACAAGTACGAAAGCTGGCACTGGCTCGCTACGCTCGCGCCCGACAATGCGGCCTCCGTCGCCACCGAACGTAATTTGCGGATCGTCGGCTGATCCGTCGTTACTGGCACGAATCTACCGCCGCTTCGAGTTTGACCTCGTACCCTTGACGCTGCTTGCGGTCGGCGAGTAGCGTCGCGACCTGCTCATAGATGTCAGCGCCAAACGGAAGCGAGTCAAAGGCGAATGCGGGCCGCTCGGGCTTCGGAGCCTTGCACGGCACCGGGACGGGCTTGTCGACCGTCGTTACAACCGGAGAGCAGGCTCCGGGGCTTGCGGGGCCGTTATGCAGCCCGCCAGCGCGGCGCACAACGCTGCAACGAGAAGAAGGCTCTTCACTTGGACCGCTCCTGTTTGATCTGTTCGTCGACGAGGCTCCGCGCCGCAACGCAGAGGTCCGCGCCCGCGGGCGGCTTCGAGGCGAGCAGCGCTGCCGCCTGCGCCTGATATTGAGAGGCAACATCGTTTGCCTTGGCGAGCGCCGCCGCTGCGGCCTGCGCGCGCTGATCGGCGGCTTTCTGCAAACCGATGATCGCCGCGTTTTGCGCTTCGGTTTGCCGCGTGAGGACGCCATACGCGGCTTTCTGATCCGCGAGCGCTTGCGCGTCCTGCTCGATGGTCTGATTCAGGCTTGCGACGATCGGCGCGTAATGGCGCGACGACAGATAGAAGCCGACGCCGACAAGAGCGGCCACAACGGCGACGAGCACGAGCGCGCGAGCCGCAACCGGCGCGATACGCGAGAAAGACAGTCCGAACATGAAAGCTCCTAGACGGTGAGATAGGGGTTGATCGTCATCGCGAACTGACACAGCCCCGGCGCGCTCCAGAGCTTCCAGCCGAAATTGACGCGGGATGCAGACCAACCCCATACCTTGACGGCGTAGAACTGCCATGCGCGCGAGCCGTCGGGGTTCGTCGCCGTCGCGAAGTACCAGCCGGTTTGTGGCGCTCCGGCGATCGGAAGCGGCCCGACCTTCGAGACGGTCGCCGAGGGAGTCGCCTTGAAGCCGAGGACCGCAAAGGTCGAAACCGTACGACGGGTTACGCCACAGCCAGAAAACGCGGTTGACGTACCGCCGCCAGCCTGTTTGCTCGCCTCGGAATGGCGCATAAATCGCCTTGAACCCGGCGTCGCCGTCGAGCGGGTTATCCGGCGTCTGAAACCACGACAGCCACCGCGGGAGCGTCGTACGCACGATCGCAAACGCCGGAAGAATCGGCGCGAACAGATAGGCCAGTGCGACGACACATAGATTGATGATCGCGAGCGCGATCCAGCGTACGAACATGGTTAGCTCGCGAAGTGTTTTCCGAGTCCAAGACCCGTCAGCAGCGCACCGCAGCCGAGGCCGTATTGCGTGAGGTCGAATGGCTTGCCGGTGACGGTGCAGTAGATTTGCAGCCCGAGACCGACGACGAACGCCGCCGCGGCCCACGCGTACGCGGGTTCAAGCGTGACGTTGTCTTCGCCGGTCACAAGCTGGAGAAGCTTCTTCAGCATGGCGGTCCTTAATGGAGAGGGTCGCGCGCAGTTCGTCGGCGGAATAAACAAAGCCGGGAACACGGGGGAAGGCTTGAAATATCCAGACGGGAAGCGTCTCGGCGTGGATGCCGTGATTTTTCTTGCGATGGAACTTGGAATGTAGGACGAGCATGTTCGCCATGCTGTCGATAAAGGTCTCGGGGCGAGCCGGGTCAAATGCCGTCCAGTCGAAGCCGCGCGTCTCGGCTAGCTTCACCAGCACCCACAAAAGCGACTGCTCCGCGGGGAACGTATCGCCGGTCGGCTGATCGGTTTCGATGTCGAGGACCGGCAAGCGCGTAATCTCGCCGGTCGCCACACCTTTGACAATCCGCCAGTCGACAGCGGACGTGAAGGCCCATTCGCAAAAGACGTGATGATATTCAACGCCTTCCGTCTGGCCGCTGATCGCGCAAGGTAGTCGCACTGCATGCCCCGCGGCCTTAGTCGCGCGAAAAACGGCGGACTCCGTACGCGGAGGATGCGCCGGGTAGAACAGGTCTTCACTGATCGTGCCCCGGTGTTCGGGTCCTTGTGCGATTTGCATAGCAGAAAATGAAAGAGCCGCCCGTAGGCGGCTCGTGACTCGTGAACGGCTCAAATGCCGAGCGCAGCCTTTGCGACGGCGAACGCTTGTCTCGGTCCCGCTTTCCGGCCATCGCCGGGTTAATCCGCCGCGTGACCGCGTCGAAGTTGCCGCTATCCGAAAGTGCGTTGAGGCCGTGATACAGCCAGAAATAGCCCGCGGCGAGCGCCGCTGTCGTAGGGGTAGCGCGGAGCAAGTCAGGCTTCAAGACGAGGTCGACGCCGATGTCGTCGCCCGCGGCCTTGAAGTTAGCCTTAAACGTCGTTTGCACGAGGCCCGAGCCGCGATACGTCCAACCATCGCCGCTCGCGCTGTCGCCGTTGCCGTAACGGTTCGCGTACACAATCGACGCGCTCTTCTTTTGCCGGTCGAGCGGAACGGCTTTCTCGCTCGCCTGACGCCCGTACTTCTGCGCAAGCGCAAACGGCATCGCTCGCGGGAACGTCGCCATAAGTGCCGGAATCGAGTAGTTGAACGATTTTTCAGTCTGCGACAGCGACATCGACTCGTGCCCGATCTGCGCGAGGAATGCCGCCATCCATTGTGGTGTGTTGATGCTGTAGCGGTCACATGCGGCCCGCAGCGGGATAGCGAACTTTGCCGCGTTCGCCTGCGACGCGCCGCATGCCGCCACCAAAAGCGAAGCGGTAACGATCGTTTGTTGGCCTTGTTGTCAAGTTTGTCGCGAATGCTGTCGAGCTTTTCGAAGATCGACGAGATAGCGGCGTTGATCGCGTCGAGAGACTTCGCCAGCGCCGCCGACGTTGGATACGTCTCCGCGACATGGAGCTTGTATGCGGCGAGTTCGTCGCCGTGACGCTTGTCCGATGTAGAAAGCGCCTTTTCGAGGTCGTCGATTGCTTTCCCGTGCGCCTTTATCGTGTCGTCTCGCTTCGACTCAGAGCGCCGCCACAGGTACGCGAAGACGCTCCCGATCAGCGCAAGCACGGCACACCCGATTTCCGCGATTGCTGTCGAATCCATCCGACTCCCCATAAAATCTATGGTCACCCCCGTTTTTGCAACACTGATCTTTGATGATGTGGTTGGCTTGCCTAAATCTATCCGGCGTCATTGTGGGGATTGGCTCCCCGCGCCACGATGAGAGTCGCGCCTGAC
>JAYFRX010000189.1:0-5633 GCA_040946945.1 Burkholderia sp.
TTGTAGCGGCCGTGCAGACCTCTGACGATGGCCGCCCTCTGTTCATGCGGCTCTCGCCCGTGCCGGGCTTTACCAAAGCGGCCCTTGAGGTCTGGGCGGCCAGCAGCCTGATGCCCACCGCGTGCGTTGTTTCCGATGGCCTGTGGTGTTTCGACGGCGTGACGCAAAAGGCTGCCAGTCATGAGCGCCATGTCACGGGCGGTGGCCGTCAGGCCGCGCAGCGCCCCGAGTTTCGCTGGGTCAACACGATGCTCGGCAACCTGAAAACGCCCCCTCAAGGGCACGTACCACGCTATCGATCACGCCAAATATGCCCATCGCTATCTCGCTGAATTCGCCTACCGTTTCAACCGCCGTTTCGATTTGCCCGCGATGGCGCCGCGCCTGCTTCGGGCCGCCGTTACGACAAAACCTCATCCGCGCCGTGTTTTGATGGTCTCGGATTCAAGTAACTAATCGGGAACGCTTTTGGGCTCGTCGAGACACGACTGCGTGCACAACAACAGGCGCCTCTTGAGCGCACGCCGATGCAAACCTGACGATTATGCCGTACCGCGCGCAGGGTTGCGCGCGGTACGGCCAGCCCAGGGGCCCGGCGGCGATCACCATCTCGATGCGATCGTCGGCGCGTCGAATCGAGCTTGAACAACGAATTCGAAAACTTCAGTCAAATAACGTGGCGCGGTTCAAGGCAGTTGCCCCAAGCCGCGCCGTCCGTCAAACCTCAAACCTCATCGATCTCAACCGAGCCAGCGACGCGCGTTGCGGAACACCCGCATCCAGGGGCTGGCCTCGCCCCAGCCTTCGGGCGCCCAGCTCATCTGCACGGTGCGATGCACCCGCTCCATGTGCGGCATCAGCACGGTGAAGCGACCGTCGGCCGTTGTGACTGAGGTGATGCCCTCCGGCGAGCCGTTCGGATTGAAGGGATAACGCTCGGTGGCCTGGCCGCGGTGATCGACGAAGCGCATCGCCACGGCCACGCGGCCGGCATCGCCCTGCTGCAAAAAGTCGGCGAAACCTTCGCCATGCGCCACCGCCACCGGAATGCGCGAGCCTTCCATGCCGGTGAAGAAGATCGACGGCGACGACTGCACCTCGACAAACGAGAAACGCGCCTCGAACTGCTCGGACTTGTTGCGCGTGAACTTCGGCCAGGCGTCGGCACCCGGGATCATCGACGCCAGGCTCGACAGCATCTGGCAGCCGTTGCAGATGCCGAGCGCGAAGGTATCGGGGCGCGCGAAGAAGGTCGAGAACATTTCGGCCAGGCCATCGTTGAAGCGGATCGTCTTGGCCCAGCCCTCGCCGGCGCCAAGCACGTCGCCATACGAGAAGCCGCCGCAGGCCGCCGCGCCGGCGAAGTCGGCCAGGTTGGCGCGGCCGTCCAGCAGGTCGCTCATGTGCACGTCGTACGCGTCGAAGCCGGCGCGATCGAAGGCATACGCCGTTTCGAGGTGCGAGTTCACGCCCTGCTCGCGTAGGATCGCGACGCGCGGACGCGCGCCCGTGGCGATGAACGGCGCGGCCACGTCCTCGGCGGCGTCGAAGCTCAGCATCGGCTGCATGCCCGGATCGGCCGCGTCGAGCAGCGCGTCGTATTCGGCATCGGCACAGACCGGGTTGTCGCGCAGGCGCGCGATGCGCCAGCTCACGTCGGTCCAGGCGCGCTGCAGTTCGGCGCGCGGTGCGTCGTAGATCTTCTTCGCGTCGCGTAACACTTCGATTCTGTCGCGCTCGTTGACCGAGCCGATCACGTGCGAGCAGGTCGACAGGCTATGTTTGCGCAGCGCGGCCAGCACGGCGTCGCGATCCGCGGCGCGTACCTGCACCAGCGCGCCGAGCTCCTCGCTGAACAGCGAGCGGATCGTGCGGTCCTCGCGGCGGCCGCTGGTCTGCGTGGCCCAGTCCTTGGCATCGCCGTAATCGGATTCGTGGTTCGGGTCGAGCGTCAGCATGTCAACGTTGATCGACACGCCGGCATGGCCCGCGAAGGCCATTTCGCAGAAGGTCGCCCACAGGCCGCCGTCCGAGCGGTCGTGGTAGGCGAGCAGCTTGCCCTGCGCGTTCAGCGACTGGATCGCCGCGAAGAAGCGCTTGAGGTCTTCCGCATCGTCGACGTCGGGCACCGAGTCGCCGACCTGCTGAGTGACCTGGGCGAGAATGCTGCCCCCCATGCGGTTCTTGCCGCGGCCCAGGTCGATCGAGATCAGCACGCTGTCGCCGACGTCGGCCACGCGGCGTAGCTGCGGCGTGAGGTGCTTACGCACGTCCTCGACCGGCGCGAACGCGGAGATGATCAGCGACACGGGCGAGACCACTTCCTTGGGCCCCCCGCTGTCGTTCCACTTGGTCTTCATCGACAGCGAATCTTTGCCGACCGGGATGCCGATGCCCAGCGCCGGGCACAGATCCATGCCGATCGCCTTGACCGTGTCGTAGAGCGCGGCGTCCTCGCCGGCGGTGCCGCACGAGGCCATCCAGTTGGCCGACAGCTTGAGCTTGTCGAGCGAGGCGATCGGCGCGGCGGCAATGTTGGTGATCGCCTCGCCCACCGCCATGCGGCCCGAGGCCGGCGCGTCGATCACGGCCAGCGGCGTGCGCTCGGCCATGGTCATCGCCTCGCCGGCGAAACCGGCGTAGTCGAGCGCGGTGACGGCGCAGTCGGCCACCGGCACCTGCCAGGGGCCGACCATCTGGTCGCGCACTGAGGTGCCGCCGACCGAGCGATCGCCGATCGTGATCAGGAAGGACTTGCTGGCGACAGTGGGGTGCTTCAGCACGCTGACGGCCGCAGCGGCCAGCGACACGCCGGTCATGTCGACCGGGATGCGCTCGACGCTCACGCGCGCGACGTCGCGATGCATCTTGGGCGGCTTGCCGAGCAGCACGTCCATCGGCATGTCGACCGGGAAGCTGTCCTGGCCTTCGGCAAGATCGTCGACCAGCTTCAGCTCGCGCGCCTCGGTGGCCACGCCGATCACGGCGAACGGGCAGCGCTCGCGCGCGCAGATTGCCTCGAAGCGCGCCAGGTCGGCCGGTGCGATCGCCAGGACGTAACGCTCCTGCGATTCGGTCGACCAGATCTCGCGCGGCGACAGCCCGCTTTCCTCGAGCTGGATCTTGCGCAGTTCGAAGCGCGCGCCTTTGTCGGCGCCGTCGACCAGTTCAGGGAAGGCATTCGACAGACCGCCTGCGCCCACGTCGTGGATCGACAGGATCGGGTTGGCCTCGCCGAGCTGCCAGCAGCCGTTGATCACTTCCTGCGCGCGCCGCTCGATTTCCGGGTTGCCGCGCTGCACCGAGTCGAAGTCGAGCGCGGCCGTGTTCGCGCCGGTGGCCATCGAGCTGGCCGCGCCTCCGCCCATGCCGATGCGCATGCCGGGTCCGCCGATCTGGATCAGCAGAGTGCCGGCCGGCAGGTCGTGCTTGTGGGTGTGCGCGTCGGAGACGTTGCCGATGCCGCCGGCGATCATGATCGGCTTGTGATAGCCGCGCACGGTGCCGCCGACGTTCTGCTCGTAGACGCGGAAGTAGCCGCCCAGGTTCGGGCGGCCGAATTCGTTGTTGAAGGCGGCAGCGCCGAGCGGGCCGTCGATCATGATCTGCAGCGGCGAGGCGATGCGGTCCGGGCGGCCATAGGGCGCGTGGGCATCGGCCGGATTGCGCTCGGCCACCGGCTGGGTCGCGTCGCGTACGTTTTCCCAGGCTTCGCGCGCGCCCGGCAGGTCGAGGTTCGAGACCGTGAAGCCGGTCAGGCCGGCCTTCGGGCGGGCACCGCGGCCGGTCGCGCCTTCGTCGCGGATCTCGCCGCCCGCGCCCGTCGCGGTGCCGGCGAACGGCGAGATCGCGGTCGGGTGGTTGTGCGTCTCCACCTTCATCAGCGTATGCGTCAGCTCGCTGTGGCGGCCGTATTGCTCCGCAGGCTTGCCGTCAGTGCCGACACCGCGCGGGAACCAGCGCTCGGCCTGCGCGCCGAGCATGATCGAGGAATTGTCCAAGTAGGCGACGATGGTGCCCTGCGGGCTTATCTTCTCGGTGTTGCGGATCATCGCGAACAGCGACATATCCTGTTTGGCACCGTCGATGGTCCAGTCGGCGTTGAAGATCTTGTGGCGGCAGTGCTCGCTGTTGGCCTGCGCGAACATCATCAGTTCGACGTCGGTGGGGTTGCGCTCCAGCTTGGTGAAGGCGTCGACCAGGTAGACGATCTCGTCCTCAGCCAGCGCGAGGCCCAGCTCGACGTTGGCCGTCTTCAGCGCGGCGCGGCCCTGGCCCAGCACGTCGACGCGGCCCAGCGGTTTGGCCGGCAGCCCGTCGAACAGGTGGTGCGCGTCCTCGCGCGCGGCCACCACGCTTTCCGTCATGCGGTCGTGCAGGGCGGCGGCCACCGCGGCGCGCACCTGCGGCGACAGCGCCTTCTTGCCGCCCAGGCCGGCCTTCAGCGTGATCGTGAACTCGACGCCGCGCTCGATGCGGCGCACCGAGGCGAGCCCGCAATGCAGGGCGATATTGGTCGCCTTGCTGGCCCACGGAGACACCGTGCTGAGGCGCGGCAGCACGATGAAGGTTTCGGTCGCGCCCTTCTCGGCGGCCGGCTCGAACGGCGCGCCGTAGTGCATCAGCGCGTCGATGCGGGCCGACTCATCGGCCGAGAGTGGCTCGGACGCGTTGACGAAGTGCAGGTACTGGCCGCGGATTGCGACAATATCGCCGTCGATCTGCTTGAGCGTGTCGAGCAGGCGAGTCTGGTGGAAATCGGCAAGGGCGGCGGCACCGGGAAAACACGAGAAGTGAGCCATGGTCTAGACGGACATCGATGAGTCGCGCGAGTCGGCGACATTGGGACGACAGGAAAACCCAAATTATACCCGGAAGTCATGCCGCCAAAGCCGCCCGCAAGCCTTTCCGAGGCCACCGCGCCACGCCGGATCGGGCCACGGCGGCCTGCCGTGTCCCGGGCCGGCGCTCCCGCAGCGGCGGTCAGGGCTTCCGCATGAAGAGGTCGGTGTGGCAAGGGTGAGCGGGCGGAAGTTAGTGGTTGTAAACATCGGCGTGCTGGGGTTTACTCTCGATTTGTGGCGAAACGAGAGATGCCTTCGATCATGGGTGCGTTCGTCGAGTTGCGGGATCCGTGGTGCCGTTACCCGCTGGACGAGATTGTGCTGACGACGCTGTGCGCCGTCCGGTGCGGAGTGGAAGTCTGGGAGACGATGGCGCTGTGGGGGCGAACCTAACTGGGGTGGCTGCGTAAGCATCTGGTTCACGCGAACGGAATTTCATGCGAAGGCACGTTCAGGCGGGGGCGGTGTCCCTAAATCTATGGTCACCCCCGTTTTTGCAACACTGATCTTTGATGATGTGGTTGGCTTGCCTAAATCTATCCGGCGTCATTGTGGGGATTGGCTCCCCCCGCCACGATGAGAGTCGCGCCTGACGGTCCTGAAAAAGCCCGCGGCCTTGAAGGCTAATTTTATGGACAGGTTTTCCGTCAGGCCGGTGTGCCGTTCACGTCATCCAATTTCAGCGATCGCAAAACCAGGTGGGGGGACTTCGGTCAATCGTTATGGGGCAAGCGCTCAGGTAGGCATGGCGCTCGATCCTGCATCAAATAGGGTATTGCGCGTGGCCAG
>JAYFRX010000190.1:0-5628 GCA_040946945.1 Burkholderia sp.
GGACCGTCAGGCGCGACTCTCATCGTGGCGCGGGGAGCCAATCCCCACAATGACGCCGGATAGATTTAGGCAAGCCAACCACATCATCAAAGATCAGTGTTGCAAAAACGGGGGTGACCATAGATTTCTTGGAGGCGCGAGCCGGAGTCGAACCGGCCTATACGGCTTTGCAGGCCGCTGCATAACCGCTTTGCTATCGCGCCATAAGCGGACTGTCGACCGTCGCGATGCCGATGCAACGAGCGCAGATTTTTACCTGACAAACCCGGCGAATCGGAAAATCCGCCAATCGGGATAGGGGCGGGCCTCGCGGCTCGCTCGCTCCCACACCACCGTGCGTACGGGCCCGTAGACGGCGGTTCGGATCGGTTACCCGACCTGGCCAACCGATGAAAGTCCAAGCGTCAAGATGTCGTGACTCACGCGATCGAAGAATTTCTCGAGGTCCAAATCTACAACCCAGCGGTACCCTGCCTGGATGTAGCTTTGCGCTTGCGCCACTGCCTGGTGGGCAGAGCGGCCCGGACGGAAGCCACAACTCAAATCCGAGAATGTCCGGCTCCACTGCCTTTTCAGCACCTGCAATACCGCCTGCTGGATAAATCGATCAAGCGCGCACGGGATGCGCAAGCTTGCGCACGGCATCCTCTATCTGGCTTGGGTATTTTTCGATCCGCCTCACAGGCTGCGGCTTGTACGTGCCGTTCAGCAGCGCGGCCCTTATCGATAGCCAGCACTCACGCAGGAACCCCGGTAACTCGTAAACTGTCGGCAATCCACGCCCGGCGCACTTTTGTTCGCTTTCACACTTTTCAACGGCTGCTCAAAAAGGGAAGCCTGGCTTCCCCTTGTTTTGGAGCGGGAGACGAGTCTCGAACTCGCGACCTCAACCTTGGCAAGGTTGCGCTCTACCAACTGAGCTACTCCCGCGTTTTGCTTCCTGTTTCCATTGCTACATTATTTGCTGGCATCTCTGCGCTTTTTTTGTTTTTTTTTGATCTAGTTTTAGCTAAGATTTTTGATTTTCTATAAACTCTTTCGGTGTGTCAATATTTTTCGCAACTTTTTTCTCGACACCTGCAAAATCTCACATCGCACCGCCTCGCTCGCGAATCTGCGGCCAGGCCAGCTTCATGTAGCACAGCATCGACCAGATCGTCAGCACCGTCGCGAAGTAAATGAGCCAGAGCCCCCACACACGGGTGTCGATCGCGATACCGCCCCCAATCGGCAGCGCGCCATAATACAGCAACATCGGGATCGCGACCATCTGGCAGGCGGTCTTGAACTTGCCTAGCGAATTCACCGCCACGCTCTTCCAGGCACCGATCTGCGCCATCCATTCGCGCAGCGCCGAGATCGCGATCTCGCGGCCGATGATCACCAGCGCGATCGCCGCGTCGATGCGCGCGAGCTGCACCAGGATCAGCAGTGCGGCCGTCACCATCAGCTTGTCCGCCACCGGGTCGAGGAAGGCACCGAACGCAGAGGTTTGGTTCCACTTGCGCGCCAGGAAGCCGTCGAACCAGTCAGTCAGAGCGACCAGCACGAACACCAGCGCGGCCGCGAGATTGCGGTGCTCGACGCTCATCATCACATCCGGGAGGTAGAATAGGCCGACGACGAGCGGAATCAGCACGATTCGCACCCAAGTCAGGAAAATCGGGAAATTGAACGGCATGATGGGCTGGACGTGTAAAGGATGTGAATTGTGCCGCGCCGCTCAGCCTGCCACAAGCCGAGCGGGATCCGCGGCCCGAAGGTCCCGGCGTCACCTCAGTGCATCTGGCGGTAGATCTGCTCGGCCAGCGCGTGCGAGATGCCCTCGACGCTGGCCAGCTCCTCCACGCTCGCGGCCACCACACCGCGCAGGCCGCCGAAGCGGCCCAGCAGGCGCTGGCACCGTTTCGCGCCGACCCCTTCGAGCTCTTCCAGACGCGAGGTCTGGCGGGTCTTTGCGCGCTTCGCGCGCATACCAGTGATGGCGAAGCGATGTGCCTCGTCTCGAATCTGCGCGACCAGCATCAGCGCCGCGCTTTCCTTGCCGAGCTCGAGCGAGTGGCGGCCGTCGGCGAATACCAGCGTCTCCAGGCCGACCTTGCGCCCCTCGCCCTTGGCCACGCCGACAAGCATCGACACATCGAACCCCAGCTCGGTGCACACCTGGCGGGCCACCTCCACCTGGCCCTTGCCGCCGTCGATCAGCACGATGTTTGGCAGCAGCGCGTCGGCCGCGGCCGATTCCGCCGTCTGCTCGACCATCTTCGCGTAGCGGCGCGTGAGCACCTGGCGTATCGCCGCGTAATCGTCGCCGGGCGTGATGCCGGTGATGTTATAGCGGCGGTACTCGCCCGACTGCATCTTGTGGTGATGGAATACCACGCAGGAAGCCTGCGTCGCCTCGCCCATCGTGTGGCTGACGTCAAAACACTCGATGCGCAGCTGGGCCAGGTCCTCGGCCTCGAAACCGAGCACCTCGGCCAGCGCGCGCGTGCGGGCCTGCTGCGAGCCCTGCTCGGACAGCAGGCGCGCCAGCGCGAGCCGCGCGTTCTGCTCGGCCATCGACAGCCAGGCGCGCTTCTGGCCCTGCGGCTGGCGCAGCACCGCCACCTTGTGGCCAGCCTGCTCGATCAGCAGATCGATCAGTTCGCGATTAGCCAGCGCGTGGCTGACCACCAGCATGGGCGGCACGCGGTTGCCGAGATAGTGCTGGGCTATGAAGGCCTCGAGCACCTCGGTTTCGACCAAAATGCCGTCCGGATCGGCTTCCGCTTCCGTGCCGGCCGCTTCGGCTGCTGCTTGGGCCGCTGCTGCCTCGGCCAAGGCGGCGGCGTCAGCGTCAACCTCGGTAGGCACCGCGACGGACGGCACCGCACCCGCCACATCGGCCTCGGGCGCGGCCACCTGCGCATCAACAACGCCGGGCAGCGTATCGACCGCCGCCGCGAGATCCTCGACGATCGCCGCATCCTCGGCCCCCGGCCCGCCGGCGCCTTCCGCCTCCTCGTCCCGCCTCACCGCCAGCACGATCGCGCTGGCGGCATGCGCGGGAAAATAGGCCTTGTCGCCGAGGTGCCGGCCGCCACGCACCATCGCCAGATTTACGCAGACGCGTCCGCCATGCGCCACCACGGCCAGGATGTCGACATCGCGCTCGTTGCCGACCTCGATCGCCTGCTGGTGCAGCACGGTCGACAGTGAGCTGATCTGGTTGCGCACCGCCGCGGCCTGCTCGAACTTCAGTTCTGCCGCAAAGGCGTGCATCTTCTGCTCGAGCTCCTTCATCACTTCGTTCTGCCGACCGAGCAGAAAGCGCAAGGCGTTCGAGACGTCGCGTGCGTAATCTTCCTCGCCGATCGCGCCGACGCAAGGTGCCGTGCAGCGGCCGATCTGGTGCAGCAGGCAGGGGCGCGTGCGATTGTTGAACACCGAATCCTCGCAGGTGCGCAGCTGGAACACGCGCTGCAGGATCTGGATGCTCTCGCGCACCGCCCAGGCGCTCGGGAACGGCCCGAAATACTGGTTCTTGCGATCGACGGCACCTCGGTAATAAGCCATGCGCGGAAACGCATGGCCGGTCAGCTTCAGGTAGGGATAAGACTTGTCGTCGCGAAACAGAATGTTGTAGCGCGGCGCGAGCGCCTTGATAAGGTTGTTCTCGAGCAGAAGCGCCTCGGCTTCCGAGCGCGTCACGGTGGCCTCGATTTTGCGGATGCGCGTGACCATCATCGCGATGCGCGGCGACAGCTGGGTCTTGTTGAAGTAGCTCGAGACGCGCTCCTTCAGGTTGCGCGCTTTGCCGACGTAGAGCACCGCGCCGCCGGCGTCGTAATACCGATAGACACCGGGCAGGTGCGGCAATTGCCCGAGGATCGGCTTCGGCTCGAACGGCACATCGACCGGAACGGGCACGGGCGACGATTCGGACTGGCTGGGCGAGGAGGACGGGTCGGACTGATCGGGGGCTGTCATGCGTGATCCGGGCACCGTGGTGCGCGAACAGGTCATTTAGAATCCCAAGTTTAGAGCATTCACCCCGTTTTTTTTTCGATGCCTCCGATCCCTGACGCTGCAGCCCTTCCCGAGCCGATCGCCTGCGATATCTTCTGCACTGTGGTCGACAACTTCGGCGACATCGGCGTCTGCTGGCACCTGGCCACCCAGCTCGCGCGCGAGCACGGCTGGCAGCTGCGCCTGATCGTCGACGACCTGCACACCTTCGCGCGTCTGGTGCCGGCGGTCGATCCCGCCGTTAGGGGCCAGCACGTCGAGGGCATCGCCATCGAGTACTCGGGCGAGCCAGTCCATGCCGGCGACACGCTGGCGATCGCCGACGTGGTGATCGAGGCCTTCGACTGCGAGCTGCCGGCCGAGTACGTGGCCGCGATGGCGCGCCGCGAACGCACGCCGGTCTGGATCAACCTCGAATACCTGAGCGCCGAAGACTGGGTCGCCGATTTTCACCAGCGCCCCTCGCCGCATCCGCGCCACGCCTTGCTGAAGAGCTTCTTTTTCCCCGGGTTGGGCCCCGGCACGGGCGGCGTGCTCAAGGAAGCCGACCTCGACGCCCGCCGCGAAACCTTCGAAGCCTCAGCCGAGGCACGCGAGGCCTGGTGGCGGGGCGCCACCGGCGGCCCGGTACCGGCGCGCGAGGCCTGCGTAATCTCGCTGTTCGCCTATGAGAATCCCGCGCTCGGCCCTCTGCTCGAGCAATGGCGCGACGGCGAGCTGCCGGTCGTGCTACTGGTGCCGGAGGGCCGGATCTGCCCGGCAATCGCCGCCTTCTTCGACCTCGAAGGCTTCGGCGCCGGCAGCCGGGCCGCGGCAGGACGGCTCAGCGCCCACGGGCTGGCCTTCGTCGCCCAGCCCGACTACGACGCCCTGCTCTGGGTTAGCGACCTGAACTTCGTGCGCGGCGAGGATTCCTTCGTCCGCGCGCAATGGGCGCGCAAGCCATTCGTCTGGCACATCTACCCGCAGGGCGACGATGCGCACCTGCCCAAGCTCAACGCCGCCCTCGCCCATCTCACCGACGACCTGCCCGAGTCCGCGCGCGAGGCCGCCGCGCGCTTCTGGCACGCCTGGAACGGCGCGGGCACGCCGGACTGGGCCGATTTCATCGCCCATCGCGCCGCCTTTGAGGCGCGCGCCGCCGCCTGGGCGAAGCAGCTGGCGGCGGTCGGCGATCTCGCTGGAAATCTGTCAGAATTCACAAAAACTCAGTTAAAATAACCGGTGATCCACAGCAAAGCGGACCACACAACGCAAGACCGCAGCCGCAACGCAAGACGCAAGCGCGTTCCGGACCCGGCGCCTCAGGCTCCCCGGGCTTGGTCGGTCAAGCCCGGGCCCCACCACCCCGCTTGCGCTGTCGCGCCGTTGCGCAACATTAGAGGCCAGTTCAAAAACCAACCTGATTAGTTATTTGACTCCGAGACGATCAACACACGGCGAGGATGAGGTTTTGTCGTAACGGCGGCCCGAAGCAGGCGCGGCGCCAGCGCGGGCAAATCGAAACGGCGGTTGAAACGGTAGGCGAATTCAGCGAGATAGCGATGGGCATATTTGGCGTGATCGATAGCGTGGTACGTGCCCTTGAGGGCCGTTTTCAGGTTGCCGAGCATCGTG
>JAYFRX010000191.1:0-5623 GCA_040946945.1 Burkholderia sp.
CCAGCAACTTGTGCTTGATGAGCCAGACCGTCTTGTAGCTCACGCCCAGCTGGCGTTTGAGCTCCAGTCCGCTGATGGCGTTCTTGCTCTGCGTCACCAGGTAGATCGCCAGAAACCAGGTCGTCAGCGGCAATTTCGTCTTCTCGAATATCGTTCCGACGATCGACGAGCATTGGTACCGGCAGGACTGGCTCAGGCATTCCCACAGTGTCGCTGGCCGTTGTAGGCGCTGGCGTAGCGCGTGCCCTTGCATCGAGGGCACACCCCAGCCATCGGGCCAGCGAGACCGGACCAGCGCGGCCTCGCATTGGGCTTCGTTGCCGTACTGCTCCTGAAATTCTCTCATCGACAGACCGGCCTGAAACTGGATTCTGTTCATGGGCATGGCGCGCGCTCCGTAAGCATCTGGCGAACGATACTTCGTTTCATGCCTGCTTCGGAGTCAAGTAACTAATCAGGACTATTTTTTGGACACCGCCGTCATTCGACCATCGTGAGCATTGGACGGTTTCTGCGGTTGCCGATGGGGCGAAAGCAGGCCGTGTTCGCGGATCAGCCGCGAGACACGGGCGCGGTACACGTGGATGTCGCACTGAATGCGCAAGCGTGCCCAGACCTTGGGCACCCCTTCGCCGACGAACGGCGTGCGAGTTAGATTGGCGCGAACAGCTGCGAGCCGCTTGTGATCGGGCGCTTTGGGCTTTGAGCCACGTCGGACAGGGGCAAGTGGGGTGACCTTGTTGAACGCCCTGGCGCGCTCGGCATAGAGCGCGGAAAGTCGAGCGCCTGGCATACCCGTTGCAATCCGAAGGGTTTGCCTGTCGCGGAGATCGTGTGGCTCATGTCGACGAGTTCCGGACAATCAAAGGGCGGCGCTCCTGCCGCTCGCGCTCCATGCGCAGCATTTCGACCTCCATGGTCAGTTCGCCGACGCGATGCACGGCTTCCGTGAGCTTGACTTCCAACGGATCGGTCTGGCGCGACTTCAGACCGGCTTCGATGCCTGCTAGGGCGAGTTCGCGCCATTGTTCGAGCTCGGCGATCGTGACGCCAACTTCGCGAGACACCGGGTCAATCGATTCGCCGCGCAGCAAGCGCAGGACGCGACAGCGTGTTTGCGCCCGCGACGGACCAGCGCTTGAATTCAGCGGCGCAGGCGGCGTCTACGGCCGCGCTACGCGCGCCCTCCGTGGCCGCCAGCGAAACTTCCTGCACGTCTACCTTCTTCAACATCTCAGACTCCAGTTTAGATGCGTTTTACCCCAAATCTGTGTCTAAAAAACCGGAGCCGCCGTACGCTCAGCAATCTGGCACGCCGCAACGCGCGCCGAGGCCCTTGTCGCTTTCGGTCAGTTGGTCGCGACGGATTCGGCCAAATATCTAAAAACTGTCGAGAAGCTCACGAAGGACCGTGACGAACTGCTGGCGTTCTACGACTTTCCTGCAGAACACTGGCAGCGCGTCAGAACAACCAACCCGATCGAGTCGACGTTCACAACGGTGTGTCATCGCACTACGCGCACTCGCAACTGCCTGTCGCGCACGACGTTCCTCGGCAGGGCGTTCAAGCTCATCGAGTCCGCCGAGAAAATCGTGGTGCCGCATCCGCGGCGTCGACAAGCTCGAACAGCTTCTGAAGGGCATTCCCTTCAAGGACGGAACCCCGGTGATCGATAGCACACCGACTCAGCAACCGCTGGCCGCCTGATCATGCCGCCGAGCGCTCGTACACCAGATTTGACAATAGCGCGTTTCCGGGGTCGGCAACGAAAAGCCGCCCGAAGGCCGCAGTGCCTAGGGCGGCTTTTGTTATGCTACGGGCTTTGCAATTCATCGAATCACACTATGAATTACCCTCATCCGATCATCGCCCGAGAAGGCTGGCCGTTCATCGCGATCGCTGCCGTCATCGCGCTGTTGATCCATGCAGTCGCGGGTTTCGGCCTCGCCTGGCCGTTTTGGCTGTTGCTCGTCTTCGTGGTGCAGTTCTTCCGCGACCCGGCCCGGCCGATCACGACCGAGGCCAATGCGGTGCTGTGCCCGGCCGACGGGCGCATCGTCGCTGTGGAAACCGCGCATGACCCCTACGCGAACCGCGAGGCGCTCAAGATCAGCGTGTTCATGAACGTGTTCAACGTTCACTCGCAGCGCTCGCCGGTCGACGGCGCGGTCACCAAGGTCGAATACTTCCCGGGCGCGTTCCTGAACGCGGCAATCGACAAAGCCTCGACCGAAAATGAGCGCAACGCGGTGGTGATTCACACCGGCAACAACCATATCGTCACCTCGGTGCAGATCGCCGGGTTGGTGACGCGGCGCATTCTCTGCTACGTGCGCAATGGCGAACCGCTCACGCGCGGCCAGCGCTACGGCTTCATCCACTTTGGTTCGCGCGTGGACGTGTACTTGCCGATCGGCAGCCGCGCCCGCGTCTCGATCGGCGAAAAGGTTTCCGCATCGTCGACGATTCTTGCTGAGCTGCCGCAGTAAGCGGCAGGAGGCTCGATGGCTGCATTCAAACCGCGCCGGCCGCGCAACGGCAAATCCCTGCCCCGCTCGTTCCGGCACAACAAGGTGCTCGGCACCGACAATTCGTCGGTCGAGCCGCGCCGCGCCGCGCGCCAACAGTTCCTGCAAACGCGCGGCATTTACCTGCTGCCCAATGCCTTCACCACCGCCGCGCTGTTCTGCGGCTTCTTCGCAGTGGTGCAGGCGATGAACCTGCGCTTCGAGATCGCCGCTATCGCGATCTTCGTGGCGATGGTGCTCGACGGCATGGACGGCCGTGTGGCGCGCATGACGCACACCCAGAGCGCCTTCGGCGAGCAGTTCGACAGCCTGTCCGACATGGTCTCGTTCGGCATGGCACCGGCGCTGGTGATGTACGAATGGGTGCTGAAAAACCTGGGTCGCTGGGGGTGGCTGGCCGCCTTCGTCTATTGCTCGGGCGCCGCGCTGCGCCTGGCGCGCTTCAACACCAATATCGACGTGGTCGACAAGCGCTTTTTCCAGGGCCTGCCGAGCCCGGCCGCGGCCGCGCTGACCGCCGGCTTCGTGTGGCTGGCCACCGACAACCGCGCGCCGCTCAAGCTCGGCTGGCTGCCCTGGGTGGCCTTCGTGTTGACCATCTATGCCGGCGTGACCATGGTGTCGAACGCGCCCTTTTACAGCGGCAAGGCGCTTGACGTGCGGTACCGTGTGCCGTTCGCGGCAATCCTGCTGGTGGTGGTTGCCTTCGTGCTGGTGTCCTCCGACCCGCCGCTGATGCTGTTCGGCCTGTTCGTGCTCTACGGCCTGTCGGGCTACGTATTCTGGGGCTACATGGCGATCCGCGGCCGCGCCAATCCAGCCCGCTCGTCCCAGCGCGAGCACTGAGGACGCGGGGCCACTCGCGACCCAGCCCCATTTCGGTGCAAGATGGCGACCCTGACCCGGTCGCCGTTTTTTCGTCCGGCGCGGGATCGGCGGGGCGGGGCACGTTCCGGGTCAGGGCTGTGCCGGATTTTGCGATCAGGCGGCCAGTGGCAAGAGCGCTGCCTGACAGGCTTCGAGGGGTGTCTTGAAGCCCAGTTTTTCGAGACGCCATTCGCGATTGTATCGGTCCTTGAACGCGACGGCGGCAGCATGAACTTCTTCAACGTTTTTGAACAGACGTCCGTGTGCGGCGGCTCGGATTTTTCTAGACCCAGATTTGGGGTAAAACGCATCCAAACTGGAGTCTAAGATGTTAAAGAAGGTAGGCGTGCAGGAAGTTGCGCTGGCGGCGACGGAGGACGCGCGTAGCGCGGCCGTAGACGCCGCCAGCGCCGCCGGAATTCAAGCGCTGGTCCGTCCTGGCGCAAACGCGCTGTCGTCCTGCGCTTGCTGCGCGGCGAATCGATTGACCCGGTGTCTCGCGAAGTTGGCGTCACGATCGCCGAGCTCGAACAATGGCGCGAACTCGCCCTGGCAGGCATCGAAGCCGGTCTGAAGTCGCGCCAGACCGATCCGTTGGAAGTCAAGCTCAAGGAAGCCGTGCATCGCGTCGGCGAACTGACCATGGAGGTCGAAATGCTGCGCATGGAGCGCGAGCGGCAGGAGCGCCGCCCTTTGAGCGTCCGGAGCTCGTCGACATGAGCCACGCGATCTCCGCGACAGGCAAACCCTTCGGATTGCAACGGGGTATGCCAGGTGCTCGACTTTCCGCGCTCCGCGATCTATGCCGAGCGCGCCAGGGCGTTCAACAAGGTCACCCCACTTGCCCCTGTCCGACGTGGCCCAAAGCCCAAGGTGCCCGATCACAAGCGGCTCGCAGCCGTTCGCGCCAATCTGACTGGCACGCCGTTCGTCGGCGAAGGGGCGTGCAAGGTCTGGGCACGCTTGCGCATTCAGGACGACATCCGCGTGTCCCGCGCCAGTGTGTCGCGGCTGATGCGCGAACACGGCCTGCTTTCGCCCCATCGGCAACCGCAAAAACCGCCCAATGCTCACGATGGTCGAATGACGGCGGTGTCCCAAAAATAGTCCTGATTAGTTACTTTACTCCGAGACCCTCAACACACGGCGAGGATGAGGTTTTGTTGTAACGGCGGCCCGAAGCAGGCGCGGCGCCATCGCGGGCAAATCGAAACGGCGGTTGAAACGGTAGGCGAATTCAGCGAGATAGCGATGGGCATATTGGGCGTGATTGATAGCGTGGTACGTGCCCTTGAGGGCTGTTTTCAGGTTACCGAGCATCGTGTTGACCCAGCGGAACTCGGGGCGCTGCGCGGCCTGACGGCCACCACCCGTGACATGCCGCTCATGACTGGCAGCCTTTTGCGTCACGCCGCCGAAACACCACAGGCCATCGGAAACGACGCACGCAGTGGGCATCAGGCTGCTGGCCGCCCAGACCTCAAGGGTCGCTTTGGTAAAGCCCGGCACGGGCCGAGAGCCGCATGAACAGAGGGCGGCCATCGTCAGATGGTCTGCACGGCCGCTACAAACGGCGTCTTGCCGGGCGCGCCACGCCCAGCCTTACCGCCGGAGCGTTCCCCGCCCAGATACGCGTCGTCGACCTCGACCCGTTCGTCGAGCCGGCGTCGCTCTTCGCGCAGCCACATGGTCTCCAGCAACTTGTGCTTGATGAGCCAGACCGTCTTGTAGCTCACGCCCAGCTCGCGTTTGAGCTCCAGTCCGCTGATGGCGTTCTTGCTCTGCGTCACCAGGTAGATCGCCCAAAACCAGGTCGTCAGCGGCAATTTCGTCTTCTCGAATATCGTTCCGACGATCAACGAGCATTGGTACCGGCAGGCCTGGCTCAGGCATTCCCACAGTCGCCGGCCGTTGTAGGCGCTGGCGTAGCGCGTGCCCTTGCATCGAGGGCAGACCCAGCCATCGGGCCAGCGAGACCCGACCAGCGCGGTCTCGCATTGCGCTTCGTTGCCGTACTGCTCCTGAAATTCTTTCATCGACAGACGGGCCTGAAACTGGATTCTGTTCATGGGCATGGCGAACGCTCCGTAAGCATCTGGCGAACGATACTTGATTTCAGGACTGCTTCGGAGTCAAGTAACTAATCAGGAAAATAGTTGAAGGTTGAATGCGGCGGTTCCCGCAGGAATCCGAGAGAATCGGGTTTCCAAGACCAAGCTCCAGAACA